>JBEBCV010000170.1:0-4056 GCA_041157505.1 Chloroflexota bacterium
CCCCGCCTGCTCCGCTGCCAATGCAAGGATGCAGGCGGTGACCCCTGTTCCGCAGCTGAAGATCAATTTTTTGTTTTGATATTGCGCGAACATCTCACGCAAAAGCGCAGGGGATTTCATCACGCCGTTCACTTGGACGTCCGCAAAGGGCAGGTTGACTGCTCCGGGCATGTGTCCGCCTCTCAGCCCTGCGCGCGGCTCAGGCTCCTGACCTTTGAATCGTCCGGCAGACCGGGCATCCATTACGCTGAAAGCGGAGTCGCTCAAGGCGTGGGTTACGGTTTGAGAGTCAACGATCAACTCCGGGCGCGGATGTGAGGCGAAGTCGCCGCGTGTTTTCGGAGTCGCGAGAGTTGCAGTCGTTTCGTATCCCGCCGCTATCCATGCGGGCAAGCCGCCATCTAACACCGCCACATTATCATGCCCCATTGCGCGGAACATCCACCACGCGCGCGGGCTGGCATACACACCTACGTTATCGTACACGACGATAGCACTATCTTTGTTGATGCCCATCTTCTGCATTTCCTCGGTGAAGAATTCGGGCGTGGGCATCATGTGCGGCAGAGACGTGTTATGTTCGCGAATGTCATTGTCGTAATCGAAGCGCAACGAGTTGGGAATGTACGTTGGCGCAGTCGGTTCAGACACGCCAATGTTCGTGACCGGCTTCATGCTGGCATCGAGGATGATGAGATTTTCTGCGGATAGATTTTCAGCAAGGAATTGCGGAGTGATCAATGAGTTGGGGAAAGTTGTGTGTGACATAAACACCTCATTTCTATAATTAAAAATATAACTCCCGTCATTGCGAGGGCGATGCTCTTTCGCCCGAAGCAATCGCATGATTAGATTTGGGATTGCTTCGCCACAAAGAACAAGAGCGTGTCTTGCAATGACGATATTGATTTATGGCGCAGTAGCAAATAGACACTTAAGATATGCGCCTTCTTTATAAGTGATCGGATGATCGAGCGCATGTCCGGTGCGTTCGATCTCTTGCAGCGGACGGCCTGACTCGCGTGCAGACCTGTGAATGGCGTCGAAAAATTCAACAGTGCTGACACGGCTGGAACAGGATGCCTGCACAAGAATGCCGCCGCGTTTTAATACATCAAGCCCAAGATGTGTGAGGCGGCGATAAGCAGTGAGTGCGGTTTCTACTTGAGATTGATTCTGCGCGAACATGGGCGGGTCGAGAATGACAATATCGAATTGACGCCCTGCATCTTTCATTTGCATAAGAGCATCAAAGGCATCTTGATCGAGCGTTTCAAATTTAGCATTGCGGATGTTGGGTCTATGCTGGTTATGTTCAATATTGCGCAGAGTGGCTTGTGTGGCGGGTGTGCTAAAGTCTACGCTGACGACTTCTTTGGCGCCGCCATCTGCCGCATAAAGCGAAAAGCCGCCAGTGTAGGAAAAGACGTTTAAGACCGACTTGCCTTTGGATAAACTTCGCACCCGCTCCCGGTTCTCACGCTGGTCAAGGAAGAAGCCGGTCTTTTGCCCGTTGATGGGATCACACTCAAAGGTAATGCCATTCTCTTTGAACAGGATCAAGCTTTCGGGAGTCTGAGGCGTGAGCGTCATTCCGTCTGTGAGACCGTGTAAATAATCCGTTTGTTTATTGAGCGTGCGGTTGAGTCTTAAGATCAACTGGTTAAAGGGTTGGGTTTGCTCAAGCGCAGAGATAACATCTGTAAGATGCGGAACCCAGGCGGGTGTGTAAAGTTTGAGGACAAGGGTTTCAGCATATCGGTCAATGACCAAGCCGGGCAAACCGTCGTTCTCGCCATGAATAAGCCGATAACCGTTCGTCTCTTGTTTTTTGAGCGGCGCGCGAATCGCATCGGCGGTCTTTATTTTTTCCTGAAACCAATTTGCATCGATCGTTGCTGGTTTTATCTTTTGTAAAATCCGCACGCGAATGGTGGATGTGGGATCATACAAGCCGATGGCGAGAAAGCGGCGTTTGTCATCGAAGATGACTGCAAGATCGCCAGGCGCGCCCTGATGACTTTGTTCGTTGATGGATTGATCGAAGACCCAGGGATGCCCCTGTTTTAGCGCTCGCTCACCGGGAGCGGAGATCCGTAAAGCAATTCGTTGTGCAGAAGGGGCGGGAATTTGCGAAATTGCGGGAATGAGATCCATTAACGTCTTTCTTGTTTCATCATATCACTTTGAAAATCTAGTCTTATCATCGCAATGCCAGCCCCGCTTTTTGATAAATGGCATCGATCACACGCATATTGTTGACCGCATCATCAGGGGTGGTGCTGAGCGGTGCATTCGAAAGGATCGCCTGTGCAAAAGCACGCAACTGCAAGGTGTAACTGTTCACGCCTTTGACCGTGCCGCTCCAGTTGGTTTTGTTCGTATGTACCTTCAGACGATGGATAACATGCGGCTGGAATGGACTGAAGACCTTCAATTCACCGGCATCTCCCTGAACATGCAAAGAGGAATGGAACAAACGCGGTGAAAGCATATCGCAGACGATGCGGGCTTGTATATCGTTCGGGAATTTCAATTCAGCTTCCATGCGCGAGTCAACGTTCGGTCTGAACAGTTTTGCTTTTGCACTCAGCACTTCTGGTTCTGCGCCGATCAAATAACGGGTCAGGCTCACGGGATAACAACCCGCATCCATAAGCGAGCCGCCTGCCAGGTCATAGCGAAAACGAATATTGGATGGGATGGGGAGTAGAAAACAAAACCGTGCTTCGATATTTTTTATCTTGCCAAGTTCACCGCTTGAGATGATTTCTTTCACGCGTGCTGTCAGCGGATGATAGCGATAGGCAAAGGCTTCGCTTAATATCTTTCCGCTTTCTTTTGCGGCTTCCGCCATTTCCAATGCTTCTTTCGTATTGGATGCAAATGGTTTCTCACACAAAACGTGTTTGCCCGCTCTCAAGGCTTTGATGGTCCATTCAGCATGCAAACCGTTCGGGAGCGGGTTATAGATGGCATCGATCTCCGGATCTGCGATCAGGTCGGCATAGGTGCGGTGCGCGCGCGGAATATTATGTCTGCGGGCGAAGGAGTCGGCGCGGTTTGGGTCACGCGCTGCGATGGAAACGATCTGCACTTCGGGCACACTGCGTGCAGGGTTGGTCAATGCGGCAGGGACAATTGCTGCGGCGCCAAGAACACCGATCCGAATGGGGTTGGTCATGAAGAAAATTATCTCACAAATAAAAAGATGACTGTCTCTTTGAAAGAGACAGTCATCTTTGCCAATTATTCAATATGCCGTACTTCCCCGCTGACCGAGATGCTCTCACCCACCTTTGGCGTGAATGAGACGATCAAGCGCGAAGGCACACCCATATCTTCGCCCTGCAAGATGGTGAAGGTCTTTGCACCTTTCCAGCCAATATCACGCAGGTAGCCTGCCAATGCCGCTGCGGCTGCACCTGTTGCCGGGTCTTCATACACTCCACCCGCCGCGAAGGGATTGCGAGAATGAATGACCAAATCTGATTCCAGCCATAACAAACTGATGGTGATGAGTCCTTCTTCCATCATCAAGACACGGACTGGTTCGAAGTCATATTTCATGTTCGCAAGCGTGGCGCGGTCTTTCACGAATAAAATCAAATGTTTTGCACCTGCGCCTGCCAGGCGAATGGGAAAGTTCGGGTCGAGCTGGCTGCGGTCCATATGGAAGCCAGCCAACACCTTATCAACAAAATCGGTAGGCGCCTCTTTGGACCACGTCTCAGGGGATCGAAGTGTGGCAGCCATTCCAAGGTCCGTTTTTGAAGCGTTGACACTTATGGTGCTGTCGTTCAGGATCAGTTTATACGTCCCTTCGCCGAAGCGTTCACCTAATGCCGCTCCAAGCGCAATGGTGGCGTGACCACAAAACGGCACTTCCAACTGCGGCGCAAAATAGCGGACTCTCCAACCATCATCCTGCTTCACTAAAAATGCCGTCTCAGAATAGCCAACTTCTTTGGCAATCGACATCATCTCTTCAGCAGAAGGCATGGCATCATAAAAAGCCACACCCGCCGGGTTACCGCCTTGTCCGTTCTTTGAAAA
>JBEBCV010000171.1:0-2847 GCA_041157505.1 Chloroflexota bacterium
CTCTGGAACCTGCCATTGCCTACACCGAAACTTTTGACAAAGGACGCGACACGCTTCCTTACGAAGCCGATGGCATGGTCATAAAAATCGACGATTTATCCCTCGCCGCAGATTTGGGCTTTGTCGGCAAAGATCCGCGTGGAGCCATTGCATTCAAATTCCCGGCACGCGAAGTGACCACCACCCTGCTCGGCATAGACGTGGAAGTGGGGCGCACCGGCGTTTTGACTCCGCGCGCACAACTGGAAGCCGTGGAAATCGGCGGTGTGGTCGTCCGTAATGCGACCTTGCATAATTTCGATTACATCGAGGAGAAGGACATCCGCATCGGGGATCGGGTCTTGGTCAAACGTGCGGGCGAAGTGATTCCTTATGTCATCGGTCCGGTCGTGGATGCGCGTTCGGGCAAAGAGAAGAAATACAAGCCACCCTTAAAATGTCCGGCTTGCGGGCAGGATGTGGAGCACATTGAAGGTGAAGTGGCGTGGTACTGCGTCAACGCAGCCTGCCCGGCGCAACTCGTCCGCAACGTGGAACATTTCGTCTCCCGCGGCGCGATGGACATTGTCGGACTGGGCATCAAGATCGTGGAACAATTGATCGAAGCAGGCTTGGTCAAAGATGTGGCAGATCTGTTCACATTGAAAAAGAAAGACCTGCTTGAGTTGGAAGGATTTGCCGAGAAAAAGGCGGAGAATCTGCTTGGGTCGATCGAGCAGGCAAAGGGTCAGAGTTTGAACCGTTTGATCGCGGCGTTGGGTATTCATGGCGTAGGCGAAGTCATGGCGGGCGATCTGGCGCGAACCTATGGCAATTTATCCGCATTATCAAAGACAACCGCAGATGAACTTCAACAGATCGAAGGTGTCGGTCCGAACATCGCCGAATCAATTGTGGATTGGTTCGCCCGCCCTGCGAATCAAAAATTGTTAAAAAAGTTGAAGGCTGCTGGCGTTGACCCACAAATGGAGAAAGATGAGAAGAAAGAAGGGGCTTTCACCGGTTTGACCTTTGTGGTGACTGGAACATTGCCGAATTTTTCGCGAGACGACGCAAAAGAGTTCATCGAAAACAACGGCGGCAAGGTGACCGACAGCGTCAGCAAGAAAACCAGTTATTTGGTGCTTGGCGAAAACCCCGGCTCAAAATTTGACAAGGCAAAGTCGCTGGGCGTGAAGGTCATCGACGAAGCTGAGTTGAAAAAATTAGCAGGTTAAACACAAGTGACAGTCACCTTTATGTAAAAACTCTGACAGTTATACCCCAAACAGCTCTTTAACAAATTACCCTTTATGAAATGGTACGCTCGGGATTCGGAGGCGAATCATGGGCGAACAAACTACCTGCAAGCAACGGAGCTTGTTTTATCAACGGCACTGTCAAGGTGAAACGTATGAGGAAATAGCCGAAGCAATGGGCGTCTCGCGGGAGTGTGTTCGTTACTGGTGCCGCCGCCAACGAGCAGGCTTGGGTGTGCAAAGCCAATATCATCGAAAGCCATCCGGTCTGTTAAGCCGTTTTTCGCCGATCGTGCGGTATGTGATTCTACGATTGCGCGCGGAACATCCGCACTGGGGAGCCAGCCGCATTCAACATGCAGCACGCCACAGACGCTCTTTGCGAGCGGGGCCTATTCCCAGCAGGGCTCAAATCGGACGATACCTGCACCAATGGACAGAGTTTCGCCGCAGACCTTCGCAACGAATCGAACGAGAACGTCCACGTCAACCCGAACGAGTGCATGAATGCTGGCAGATGGATTTCAAGATCGGGATTGTTTTACAAAATGGACGTCAGGTCAATTTGCATACGGTGCGAGACCCGTTTGGCGCTGCTTGTATAGGAGCAGTCGTGCATGATGCTGGAAAAGCTGGGCAACGACCTCGCCAGATCACCTTGGAGCAAGCCCGTGCTACTCTGCGTCGCTGTTTCACTTTTTGGAACACGGTTCCAGAACGGCTTCAAACGGATAACCAGACTGGTTTGGCAGCCGCTCGGCAGTCCAATGACTTTCCCACCTTGTTCACCCTGTGGTTGGTAGGGTTGAGAATCCAGCACGTTTTCATTCGCCCCGGACATCCCACCGACAATGCCGAAGTAGAGCGTTGCCATCGTACACTGACCGATTACGCCATCATTGGTAATCAAGATTTGCCACAACCACTACTTCAACGCTGGTTGGATTTGTCGGTGTACCGACTCAATTTTGAATTGCCTTCCCAGGCGCATGGTTGTAATGGTAAGCCGCCTGTTGAAGCGCATCCGGATTTGCTGCAACCTGCTCACTGGTTTCAGTCTGAGCAGGAGCTTGCCAACTTTGATCTACAGCGTGTCTACGATTATCTTGCCAAGTCAACTTGGGAACGCATAGTTAGCAAAGCTGGCAGGGTCGATCTAGGTGGTTTCCGCTATGGTGTCGGTTCGCGATTTTCAGGCAAGCGCATTACGATCCGTTTTGACCCGGTGTCTTCTGAGTTTGTGTTGTACGACGGACAAATTCAAATCCGGCGTCATCTCGCGCGTGGTTTGTCTATTGAAGACCTGACGGGTTTGGGAAAGCATGCATCTTCTCTTGTACCTCAACAATTACGGCTCCCGTTGCCAGAATTCCAAATCCAAAAAAGGGTAAGTTTTTAAAGAGCAAGTAGGGGTATGACTGTCAGAGCATCAACATTGAGGTGACTGTCACTTGATATTAATCGTTCAACAGATCCGCCAAGAAATCGAACAAGCCGCCTTGCTCTTCATCTTTTTCTGGCAAGTCACTGGCAACCACACCGCTCTGACCGTTGATAAGCACAAGATGCTCGCGCCCGTCGAAGGGAAGTTCGGTCATCCACACGGGCA
>JBEBCV010000172.1:0-20005 GCA_041157505.1 Chloroflexota bacterium
TTCTGAAATGAGAGCTGGAAATAGCGGCTTCCTTGAAGCTACAGACCCCCGAGGTGAACCTATGCTGGTTGCCTACGCACCTGTAGGATTGGATACAGGCTGGTCATTAGCTCTTGCATACCCGAGATCTGAATTAACGCTCACCACATCACAATTGCGCAATACACTGATTGGGTATTCTCTTTTAGTAGTAATCATTTTTAGTTTGTTGTCGGTCGTTTTTACACGTTCTATCACGGAACCTCTCCGCATACTAAAGGAATTTGCCAGCCGAGTTTCTGGCAAAACTCTTGCCGGTGCTGAGCATGAATTCCTAGAAAATATCCAGATCAATACTCAGGATGAGCTAGAAGATCTTGGAAACGCGTTCAACCAAATGTCTGAAGATCTGCGAAAATCTTTTGGTACGCTTGAAGAAAATGTCGAAGCACGTACAAAAGACCTTGCCCGCTTAGCCAATGAACTTCGCACAATTGCTGATGTAAACCGTGAGATCGCAGTCCTCCGAGATCAAAGCACATTATTGAATGTTTCTGCGAACCTTATCCGTGAAAGATTAGGGTATTACCATGTTGGTGTATTCCTGGTTGACGAAAAAGGTGAATATGCCATTTTGCGAGGCGCCAGCAGCGTGGCAGCAGAAGAGATGCTTTCCAGAAACTACAAGTTAAAAGTCGGTGAAACCGGACTTGTAGGGAATGTTACCAGTTCAGGACAGGCATATATCGCACAAGATGTAGACATTGACAGTGTGCATTTCAATAATCCATTCTTACCAGAAACACGTTCGGAAATCGCGCTTCCACTACGGAGTTACAACGTAACGATCGGTGCTTTGGACATCCAAGCCAAGACACCACGTGCTTTCGATGAACAAGATATTCAATCATTACAAGTGCTGGCAGATCAGCTTGCAGCAGCAATTGAAAATGCCCAATTAGTCCAGCGGCTTGAGTCCACTCTTTCAGAACTTTCAATCGCAAACCAGGCAAAAACCCAACAAATATGGCGTTCTGCTGGTCGAAATTTGGGAGCGTCTGCATATGAGTACGATGGTTTACAAATCCGTCCGATCCCGCAAAACTTGCCCCTTGAACTCATTACCGAATTAGAGAATGGACATCCCATCGTTCAAAAATCGGATAATGGGAAACCTACCAATACCCTTTTGGTTCCACTGACAATCCTTGGACAAGTCATAGGTGTACTTGGTTTGGAACAGGAAGATCCGAACAAACTATGGTCTGAGGAACACATTGCAATTGCGCAAGCAGCCGCAAACCGAGCTGCGCTTACACTCGAAAATGCCCGACTATTCGAAGAAAGCAACCGTCGCGCCATTAAGGAAAGTACCATCTTTGCCGCCACCAGTCGCATCGGTTCTGCTGTAAGTATGGAAAATATCCTACAAACGACCGCTGAGGAGCTTGAAAAGTTATTAAGCGATTCTGAAATCACTATTCAATTTACAGATAAGCAATCCGAAAGAAAGTAATCCGAGGATAATGATGCTCAAAGCGCTACAACAAATATTTGCTCCACCTGTATTCCAGGATGAAGAAAAGACCCGCATTGCATCTTTATTGAACAACATCCTTTGGGTTGTAATTATCATTGGTTCGATCTACACAGTGATCGCACCGATGATCCTGGGACAGTTGTTCTCTGCCATTCTTACTGGTTCTATCGTGGTAGTTGGCATTATAGCGCGAGCACTCATGATGCGTGGATTTGTCAGGGCATCCTCGATCATTATATTGGTTGTGTTTAACTTGATCATTACCATGTCCATCATTATTTCAGATGGGACAGTCGGCGCAAGCTACTTCAGCCTAATATTAACAACGGTCATCGCAGGAATATTATTAGGCGGTCGAGGAGCCTATATCACCGCAGGGATCAACACCTTGATCGGTCTGGGAGTCATGATATTTCAGGATTCGCTACCAGAACCAATGATTCCTCAGGGACCGATCTCATATTTCTCTTCCTTGGTTGTTTATGTTCTCTTTACAGCAGCACTCTTCCATGCTTATGCAGGTGGATTCGACAGACTCCTTGAAAGCTTACGCAGCACACGACAAGAATTGACCGTAAAGAACGAAGAAATGCAAAAATTTGCTGTGGGACTGGAAAGCACGATCGCTGCCCGCACAGCCGAATTGGACGCAGCCAATAGTCGTAATGAACGCCGTGCCAGACAGTTTGAAGCTATCTCAAAGATCGCACGAGTTATCAGTCAGGCTCAAAATCTTGAAACTCTTTTACCTCAAGTCACAGACTTGATCAGCCAACAATTTGATTTCTATCACACCGGGGTTTTCCTTCTGGATGCCAACTCGGAAAATGCGGTGCTGATCGCTGCAAACAGTGAAGGGGGCAAGAGAATGTTGGCAAGGAACCACAAGTTAAAAGTTGGGCAAACAGGCATCGTTGGTTATGTTGCCGGGACTGGTTTGCCACGTATCGCGTTAGACACAGGTGTTGATGCAATCTACTTCAACAACCCTGATCTTCCCGAGACCAGGTCTGAGTTGGCACTGCCCTTATTAAGAAAAGGCAGTGAAGTGATCGGTGTTCTGGATGTGCAAAGCAAGGTCCCCAATGCATTCTCACAAGAAGATGTCCGCACACTCTCCACCCTTGCAGATCAAGTTTCGATCGCCATCGAAAATTCTCAACTCTTTGAAGAACAACAACGCATCCTGCATGAAACGCAAGCAATCTACAGCCGCGATCTTCGGGAAGGTTGGATTCGTTTTACCCGTACACAAAACATTACAGGGATCCAACGCCGAAATTTAAAAAGCAATCTATTGCCTGAACCGATCGAAATACCAGGAACAATGGAAGCTATGAGATCGGGAAGTGTCTATCGCAGAACCGAATCAGATGGTTCAACGTTATTAACGGTCCCGATCAAGGTACGTGAACAAACCGTGGGAGTATTGAACGTCAAGTCAACTGGTAATCGTATCTGGGGTGAGGATGAAGTGGATATTATGTCTGCGATTGTAGAACGTGCAGCATTATCCATTGAAAATGCACGGTTGTTGGAAGAAAGCCGACTGATTGCCGAACGAGAACATGCTATTGGGGAAATATCCTCGAAGATCGGTTCCGGAACTCAGATAGAGGATATTCTTAAAACCGCTGTCCGCGAGTTGGGAACTCACATTAGTGGCGCTCAGGTAACAGTCGAGATCGGAGGAGGCGAATAATAATCGCCTGAAATATGATGCAATTATCTCCCACCTCCTCTGCTGAGCAACGGTACACCCGAAATGCTTACATCATCAATATTATATTGATGATAGCCGCCATCCCTACATCAGGCTTATTCGGTTATCTTGCTTACAATGAGAATATTCCCCAACTTTACATCCCTGCAATTTTCATCATTGCAACATTTTTCTTTTATTTTTACACGCTTTCATTGATCCGGCGTGAGAGAAGAAACCTAGCAATTATGCTTCTTCTCACAACGCTACTAGTCAACGTTACTGTTTCCGTGTTCATTATCAATGGACTTGGGATCGTTGCGGTATTTACAATTCTGGTGCTTATGTTGACCATCATCGGTCAAGCAATGCCACCTCGCTTTGCCACATCAGGAATCGTTGTTGCGGTTATCGTTTCTGCATTATTGCTCTTTGTTGACAATATCCTCGGCTCAAATCGTCTTGACGTACAGGGTCTACAAGCCTACATGCCGTATATTGTAGGCGCTATATCGATTCCTCTCGTTTTCGGATTTGGTAGAAACTTCAACAATTTCAATCTTCAAACAAAAATCACATTTGGCATTCTTTTAACTGGTGGCGTTACAGTAGCTACACTGGTTATTTTTGGGTTGGATCGCTTCAATTTCATAGGCAGTTTCCTGGCAAATAAATACGAAGAAAATGTAATCGAAAAGACTGAAGCTGAGATCTTAAACATCACAAATAATGAAGCAAGAACGATCGACGCGATCTTTTTAGAAACTCAGAATGATCTTCTTTTTCTTGCAAATTATCGAACACGTTTAGAACAACAACGAGGACTGCTCCAACAGGGGGCTTACTCGAATGCAGCCGAAAAAATCATTCAGCTTCCTGGCGGACAATATGGGAACTCCAGCCTGGATCCATCTTCCATCTTCATCCCAAATATGTATCCAGTTTCAGAAGAGATGATTGCAGATCTCAATACAACCATGTATCTGGATCTGCTCGCACCAGGGTTCCTCGATTCTCACTCTGAAGCTGTGGCGGTTTACTACATCAGCAAGCTTGGATATACAGTTTATTATCCAAATATCAGTCTTGCCCAAAACATTCCCCCTGATTTTGACCCGTTGCAACAACCTTTTTACGCGATCGCAAAACCATCAAACAATCCTGAAAGGTTACCTAAGTTATCAGAACCCTATCAAGATCCGGCAGGAACTGGCTTAATCGTTAAAATCTCTGTTCCGGTTTACAACGGAGACACCTTTGAAGGTGTGATGAGTGTTGATATCCAACTAACTCGCGTTAAAGAAATTGTTTCTCAAATTCAAGTTAGTGAAACTGGAATTCCAATTCTGGTTGCAGGGAATGGATTAATACTCGCCATGCCTGATAGCGGTTATGAATATTTTGATCTCGAACCTGAAAATGTACCAGTTAACGAAACACCTCAACAGACAATGTTTGACAGTGCACTTTCTGGTGCGTCTGATGTTGCCATGCAGATATTCGGTTCACGAACAGGGTTATCTACCTTTAAGGTAGGTGATGTGGATTCGTATGTATCGGTTGCTTTACTCGAAACGACCGGCTATAAACTTGTTTTTATTGCGCCTGTAAGTGAGTTAACTCAAGAAGTAGCTGCTCTGCGAACAGATATTAATTCTCAGATTTCTCAAACTGCTCAAAGTATAACTTTGATCCTTACACTCCTCTTTGTTGGAGCTTTTATTACCAGCCTGGGAGTTGGTCAGATCATTACCCGCCCATTAAAGCGCCTCACTGAAGCAGTAGAGCTGATCGCTGCAGGTAACCTTTCGTCTCGTGCAAAAGTGGAAACTGGAGATGAAAGCGGTACACTCGCACGCTCATTTAACGCAATGGCTGACCAACTTACAGACACCTTGCAAGGGTTGGAAGACCGAATTTCCGAGCGCACAAGTGAATTGGAAATACTCAGCCAAACCAATGCATATCGTGCATCCCGTTTTGAAGCAATCGCTCGCATCTCCCGAATTATCAGTTCCACGCGTATCCTTGAACAACTCCTGCCGCAGATCGCAGAAACGATTTCAGATCAACTTGGGTATTACCACGTCGGTATTTTCTTGGTAGACCCAAATAAGGAATATGCTATTCTGGTTGCAGCAAATAGCGAAGGTGGTAAGGGGATGCTGGAACGTGGACATCGTCTGGGTGTGGGTACAACGGGTATCGTAGGTTTTGTCACCCAAACAGGTAAGCCGCGCGTCGCTCTCGAGGTTGGTCAGGATGCTGTTTACTTCAACAATCCATACCTACCTGAAACCCACTCTGAAATAGCACTTCCTCTTCGAAGCGGTTCAGAGATCATTGGCGCGCTGGATGTTCAAAGCAAACTGACTAATGCCTTCACTGAAGAAGATGTCAATATTCTGTCTGTGTTGGCAGATCAGGTAAGCATTGCCATTCAAAACGCAAGGTCGTTCCAGGAAAGCCGCGAAGCCCTTGAAAAAGCTGAACGAGCTGCAGCCCAATTGAGTGAACAACAGTGGAGTCAAATCCGCAAAAGCCAAAAGGTTGCCGGATTCCACTTTGATGGAGTTCAAACTCAAGAATTGACGTTGAGGCAGCAAAAAGGATCGTCAAACAACCTCGCAATTCCAATATTGTTACGTGGTGTTCAGATCGGCACAATAAAGTTGAGCGCCCCCGACCCTGACAGAAAATGGGACAATAATGAAATCGCCATGGCGCAAGCAACTGCAGAACGTACAGCGCTCGCCATTGAAACTGCCCGTCTTCTGGAAGAAGCACAAAAGCGTGCATCCAAGGAACGCGCAATCGGACAGATATCTGCCAAAATAGGCAGTCTGGTCAACATCGATAATATCGTACAAACAACCATTCAGGAATTGGGAAGCACCATGCCCGGAACAGATGTTTCAATTCAGTTCACTAGCGGAAATTCCGAGCAGCAATAGCCACCCAGGAGCCAGATATGTTGAAGTTACAAAATTTTCTTAGAAGTGAAGACGATCAAGACCCGTCCTTTATTCGTTTTACTCGGAATATATTGATCGCGGTCATGGTGGTGAACTTTGCAGTTCTTCCTCTGCTCACAGGTATCATCGGAGGAGACCAAGCACGGAATCCACTGGCATTCACTGTCCTTTCTACGGCGCTTGTACTCGAAGGTATCTCCCTTTATTACGTCATCAAGGGAAATATCTTACTAGCCAAATTGATCGTTCCAGTTGCGTTAGTTTTCGCTATTACCACCATTGCCATCAACACCAACGGCATTCGTGACACATCTTTTTTTGCATTGCCGGTGATCCTGGTTATCTCGGCAGTTATGCTGGGTAAACGCTCATTAAGTATTATCACACCATTGGTCGTTCTTGCTGCACTTGCCACGGCTATTGTAGACCTCAATACAGGGCGCAAACCACTTCCAGTTGGCGTGGATGATGCGATCATAGTTCCATTACTCATGGCAGCCAGTGGTGGCATCACCCATTTGCTGATCTCCCGCCTTAACGAAAGTACAATTCGCGCACAACAAAGTGAACAAATTCAAAAAAGGGAAAATATAGAACTGATCGCCCTTCGAACGACCCTTGAAGAAAGAGTTCGCGAACGAACTGTTGAGCTTGAGAATGCGAACCAGATAAACGAAAAACGCGCACGCCAATTCAGTGCAGTAGCGCAAGTGATGAGTGCTGTCTCTTCAGTACAATTACTTGACGACCTACTCCCCCTTATTACCCGGGTGATCAGTGAACAGTTCAATGTTTATCACACTGGTGTATTCCTTCTTGATGATAAAAAGGAGTTAGCCACCCTACGCGCTGCCAATAGTGAAGGCGGGCAGAGGATGCTGGCACGCAAACATAGCCTCCCGGTTGGGCAAACGGGTATCGTGGGTTATGTAGCAGCCACAGGACAACCCCGCATCGCCCTCGACGTTGGTTCTGACTCTGCATATTTTGATAATCCAGACCTCCCAGAAACGCACTCCGAGATCGCTCTCCCCCTTCGGTATGCAGGGCAAATCATTGGTGTTCTGGATGTGCAAAGCTTGGAACCCAACGCATTTCAATCTGATGATGTAACTGCACTTTCTACCCTGTCAAATCAAGTGGCAGTAGCGATCAATAACGCATTGACCATTGAAGAAGCCAATAAAGCTCTGGCTGAAGCCCGAAGCGCCATCGGTCAGGTAACTCAGGAAGCCTGGCAAGTGCTTCGACCAACCCAACTTGGTCTTGGTTTTACATATTCAGAAACTGGTGTAAAGCCGCTCCAAGAGCCGCTCGATAATATGCAGGCACATGAAGCGTTGAACAAAGGTCAGACCATGATCACTACCAGCCCAGACCATCGAACTGTTTTAGCGGTGCCAATTCGATTGCGCGACAGAGTGATCGGAGTTATGCAATTAAGCAACCGAAGTAGTTACGAAAAATTGACCCAGGATGATGCTGATATTGCTGAAGCCGTAGCACAACGTCTTTCTCTAGCCATCGAAACAGCAACCCTCCTCCAATCCACCCAACACCGCGCAGATATTGAAAAAGTAACTGCGAACATTACCAGCAAGGTCAGTTCCTCTGCCCGGTTTGAAACCATCCTCCAAATTGCAGCTCAGGAATTAAGTCGCGCCCTTGGCGGTTCAGATGTTCTTGTTCAGATCGAACCAGCTGCCTTGAAAATGTATACATAGCTTGAGACCAGACACAATAAAAGAGATTTCTTATCATGGATCAAACAACTGATATAGCACCAGAAGAAACAAATATTTCCGAGCCCGTCCAACACACAAGCATCGGGCTAAAGCTGACATTGATCGCGGTCGGCTTGCTTTTGGTTGCTTTTATTGTGTACACGATCATCAGTATTCGTATCGGTCAGGGTGACCTTATTGCCGGTGTTGAAGAAGACCTTCAGAGCAAAACAAATGAGACGATACAACTCATCCAGAACAGACTATCCGAAGCGCAAAATATTGCCTCGAACCTAGCAATTGCCGTAGAGACTGGAACATACACTGATAGTGATATCCGTGTGATCATAGAAAGTACAGTTGAACGTAATCAACTCATACATGGAGCGACCGTTGGGTATGAACCTAATAAGTTCATATCCAATACGAATAATTGGTCCCCGTATTATTATAAAAACCCTGATGGAACTTTACAGTTCACCCAGCTTGGTGATTTTGATTACTTCGATCAGGAATGGTATTTTCTACCCAAAAACAACCTTGCCCCCACATTATTGCCGCCTTACCGTAACCAAAGTCATGGCAACGTTTGGATCTCCACATGGAGCATCCCGTTCTATGACAATCAAGGAGAATTTAGAGGTGTTGCTGCTGTGGAAATCGATCTAAGCAAGGTACAGGAAACCTTTGTTGATCTTAAGTTCGGGAATACAGGATATGCATTCTTGATCGATTCGAATGGCACACTACTTGGCATAGGTGATGAAGGAGGGAACTACCAGCCAATGATCGATTCAATGTTCGCGATCGCAAATTCGAACCCAGCAACTACATGGATCGATCTGATCAATAAAATGACGAATGGCGAGACTGGGTTCATTGAAGTAACAGACCGCAATAGCGACCCCATGTATGTTTCATTTGCACCCGTTGGGCTGGGTACAGATTGGTCACTGGCTCTTGTTTATCCAAGAGAAGAAGTCATCCAACAGACACGCCAAATTCAGACTTCATTAACGGCTTACAGTTTTGGTCTGGCTTTGGTATTCGGCGTTATCATCTTCTACTTCACAAGGACGATCACAAATCCTTTGGAGAAATTGACAAAAGTAGCTGAAGAGATCTCCAATGGGAATCTGCAGGTTACTGCCCCAATTGAAAGCTATGATGAAGTTGGTACATTGGCAGAAACAATCAACCGCATGACCAGTCAATTGCAGGACACCTATAACAATCTGGAAAGGCGCATTGCCGAGCGTACGGTTGACCTTGAAATATCACGTCGTCAAACCGAGGCACGTGCTTCTCAATTACTTGCTATTGGTGAAATTTCCAAGATCATCAATACCGAGCAGGAACTTAGTATTCTCCTCCCACTCATTACCCGATTGGTCAGCGAGCGGTTCAATTTTTATCATGTGGGTATCTTCCTTATCGATGAGGCCCAACAATACGCCGTCCTTCAGGCAGCCAATAGCTCCGGCGGGCAAAACATGTTGAAGCGTGGACACAAGCTCAAAGTTGGAGAGAGCGGTATAGTGGGGTATGTCGCCAAGGCGGGCGCTCCCCGTATCGCCTTGGATGTTGGTCAAGACGCCATCTTTTTCAATAATCCAGATCTACCAAACACACGTTCGGAAGTGGCGCTTCCACTAAAAGTGCGCGATGAGATCATCGGGGTGCTCGATGTTCAAAGTGAAAAACCAGGCGCATTTACCCAAGAAGATACAAATGTTTTCAACATTCTGGCAGATCAGGTAGCCATTGCACTAGAAAATACAAAGTTGTTTGAGCAAACTCAACGCGCTCTTGATGAAGTCCGTGCTGCCTATCAACGGAACCTTCAAGAAGGTTGGAAGGTCTTCGGACAGGAGGAAGGCACGATCGGGTACTACCAAACCGTGAGTGGCGGTAAGAAGCTGTCTAAGCCTATGAATCTTGAAGAGATCAATCAGTCCATGTACCGCGGCGAGGTTCTAGAATTCCATCCCGATGGAAAGACTGGCGAACCAACTCTAGTTGTTCCCATTAAACTCCGCGAACAGATCATTGGTGTTATGCACATTAAATCGCCCTCCAGGGACAGGTTATGGACTGCCAGCGAGATCAATCTAACCGAAGCTGTTTCTGAACGTCTTTCGCTGGCACTTGAAAATGCGCGCCTCATTCAAGAGTCGCAGCGTCAGGTTATTAAGGAACAGGCAATCAGTGAAATCACAGGCAGAATCGGTTCATCCATCAATTTGGATAATGTCTTGCTCACTGCTGTCGAAGAATTGGGTCGAACCATTCCTGGTTCAGAAGTGACCATAAAGTTGAAAAACGATTCTCAAAATGACGGCAATGGATAAGGAACAAGCCATGAAGCAGAGATTTTCGATTCAGGACTTGCTAGCAAGAACCCCGGTGGGCAACCTCAACCTTCGAGGGAAACTCACTGCGGGTAACATGGTCATTACCGTTATTGTTGTTGCGTTGATGGGTTTGTATTTATATTTACGTATTCAGGCAGGAAGCCAACAGCTGATCAATAGTGTTGAAGAAAATGCCCGCAACCGCGCCGAACAAGACCTGGTCAACACCAATCGTGAACAGGCAGCTTTTTTGGACAGTTTCTTCGTGAACATGACCAGTAACACATCCATTGCTGCTACTACCATCCGAAGCATTCTGGATGATGAGCAATTAGTAACGAGCTCATACTGGGATGCTAACAGCAAACTTCTCCGCTCACCTAGCGGCAGCTATGACAATCAAAATACCGAGGTTTCATCTATCTTTATCCCCGCCGGTATCCCCTTGACCAATAACTTGGCTAATAAATTAAATTTATTGAAACATTCCGAGTTACTATTTCCTTCCATGCTAAAAGGCAATCCTGATATCGTAGCTATTTATTTTGGCGGTGAGAGTAAGGAAACTATTTATTATCCAAATATCGACCTGGCAAATATCGTCCCTGCCGATTTTGATGTGACAGGAAGAGGTTGGTACCTGGCGGCAAAGCCCAGCAACAACCCGAAGAATGAAGTGGTTTGGTCTGCGCCTTATGAAGATGCAGCACTGAACGGATTGGTTATCACCACCAGTGCCCCTGTCGTTGATAAGATAGGTAGATTTCAAGGTGTAACTGCTATTGATGTTCAGATCACCCGTGTTATCGATCTGGTTGCCAATGTGGAACTTGGTGAGACGGGCTACGCTTTTCTGGTTGATAACAATAACCGCCTCATTTCCCTACCGGAGGCAGGTTTCTCTGATTTTGGAATCACCGACGAAAATGCAAAACTCAGTATCATTATGGATCCAACCGCACTTCCGACTGTAACACTTGAATTCACAGAAGTGATGGGGAAGATCAATTCCGAAAAGCAGGGAGTGTTTACTACATTCCTAAATGGCACGGAACGTCACGTTACATTTCATGATATTCCTCAAGTTAACTACAAGCTCGTATATATCATTCCTTCGAATGAATTGTTCTCAGGAAGAGAGCTCATTGCCGACCAGATCTCACAAGAAACCAGAACCACGATCAACTTCAGCGTTTTGTTGATCGGTGCTATCTTCATACTTGCTGCAGCAGCATCATTTACGATCAGTAATTCTCTTACTGCACCTCTCCAGTCTTTGAATGATGCCGCTGGTGAGATCATTAAAGGGAACTTCAACACACGGGTGGAAGTCAACTCACGTGACGAGTTAGAAACCCTTGCGACCACTCTTAACACCATGACGGATACGGTAAAAGATCTTGTTTCCTCTCTTGAGCAAAGGGTTTCTGAACGTACATTTGAATTGCAAAAAGCGAATTTGGAAGGCGAAAAACGCGGTAAACAATACGAGGCGATCGCGAAGGTCGCCCAAGCCATCAGCACTCAAAAGAATCTCCAGGAATTGCTTCCCCAGATCACAGAAGTGATCAGTGAACAATTTGGCTTTTATCATGTCGGCATATTTTTGAATGATGCCATGAACAAATATGCCCAGTTGGCTGCTGCGAACAGTGCTGGCGGCAATCGTATGCTCAAACGTGGACATCAACTAAAGGTTGGAGAGCAAGGCATTGTAGGCTATGCAACCGGAATGAAAAGACCGCGCATTGCTCTCAACGTAGGTGATGACTCTGTGTACTTCAATAACCCAGACCTTCCTGAAACCCGTTCTGAAGTTGCACTTCCCCTCCTGGAAGCAGGAAATGTTCTAGGCGCATTAGATGTTCAAAGCACGGAACCGAATGCATTCACCGACAAAGACCTGGAAGCGCTCAACATTTTGGCTGAATTGGTCAGTATCGCGATCCAAAACGCTAAACTCTATGAAAAAATGGACAGGTCACTAGCTGAAGCTGAGGCGGCATCACGTCAGTTCTTCCGAGAAAATTGGAATCGCCTTGCAGATGAGTACCGGATCGCAGGATATAGGTATACTGCTGGTGGTGCTGCTCCTTTAAGTGCCATTGAAAGTGCTGATGAAAGTAGCCCGGCGTCTTCTGATAAAAAGCAGGTACAAGTCCCAATCATCATGCGCGGGCAGGAGATCGGTGAACTTTCTGTTTCCATACCCAAAAATGAAAACATCAAAGCTGACCAGATGGATCTAATCAAAGCTGTGGCCGACCGTGTAGCGGTTATTGCAGAAAATGCCAGATTATTCGATGAAACCACCCGTCGTGCTGAACGTGAGCGACTGGTAACAGATATTACAACGAAGATCCGCGGAACCAACGATCCACAAGCCATGATCGAAACTGCGATCAAAGAGTTGCGAGACGCACTTAAGGTTTCTCGCGTTGAGATCGTCCCTCAAAAGAACAAATCGATGGACCGTTAGTTTTTAAGGAAACGAGGAATAATACATGACCAAAACCATAGCCGTGTCAAATGAAAAAGGCGGCGTCGCCAAAACTACAACAGTGCTTTCCCTTGGGGCAGCACTGGCGGAGCTTGGCAATCGCGTCCTTCTCATCGACCTGGATGCACAAGCAAACCTTACTCTTGCACTCGGTCTTGAACCCGGTGAAACCGAATTGACATCGAGCAATATCATGCTCGATAACGAATCGATCCTTAATGTTCGCCGCAAAACAGAGATATCCAATCTCGATCTAATTCCCTCAAGCTCTCGAATCGAAACTTCCGAGCAATATTTACCGGTGCGTACGAATTACACAACCATTCTTCAGCGTGCCATTCAAACTTCAGGTTTGCCGTATGATTTTATTGTGTTGGATTGCCCACCAGCATTGGGAGCCATAACCCGTAATGCCCTTGCCGCTGCAAATTTACTCCTCATTCCCACACAGGCTGAATATTTCTCTGCATATGCACTTCGGAATATGATGGGTCTAATTCGGCGCACGCGTGAAATGGATAACCCAAATCTCTCTTATCGTATCCTAGTCACCATGCTCGATCGTCGCAACCGCACCCATCGCAACATTCATGAACAGCTCCGTTCTACATTTGGTTCGGGTGTTTTTAATACCGTCATAGAATTGGATACCAAACTTCGAGAAAGTCCGATCGCGGGGCAGCCCATTACCCATTACAAGTCTGCTGCTCGTGGTTCCACCCAATATCGTGTCCTTGCTCAGGAATTAATGGAATATGCCAAAGAAACCGAAAATCAACAAGCGTCTTGACGATCTATTTAAGGATGTCAAGCCTGAGGAACATGCCAAGGGCAAAGCTACCAAGCCCAAAGTCCAGAAGGATGCGCCCCCCCCGCCTCCAGCGGACCCCAAGCCTGCTCCTCCAGCCCAATCTGCTGCCAAGCCGGTAAAGACGACCCGTCGTCAAACGGGCACGCTTACACTTCCCTCTGAATTCGTCACGCCAAAAGCAACCGATTCGAAGTCTGCTTATGCAACGACCATTCAATTAGGTGAAGAAGAATGGGCAACCTTGCGCTTGGTGGATGATCAAGAGCGCACTTTTTCAACAGATGAACAATTGCTCATACGACAGGTAACTGACCAATTATCCTTAGCGCTTGAAAATGCCCGTTTATTTCAGGAAACACAAAGACGCGCACAGGAGCTTGAGATTGTCAACAAAGTCGTATCTTCAGTGGCGAGTTCTCTTGACCTGAGGAACACATTACAAAGTGTTGCAGATAATCTTGTCAGCTTGTTATCAGCCCAGAATGTGGGCATTGCGCTGATCAATACCGAGAAAACCCACCTTATCCTCACTGCAGAAGCATTTTCAACCTTTGAACCTTCTACTGGTATTGGTTTACTTATTCCCATTCATGGCAATCTGGGTACTGAAGAAGTTATTCGTACTCGTAAACCATTATTCATCAAGGATGTAGACAACAATCCCCTCGCTGAACCGATCCGGGATATTCTTCAACAGCGTGGAACAAAGAATCTTTTACTTCTGCCATTGGTATCGGAACAAGATGTGATCGGTACGATTGGTGTCGCATTCTATGATGCGAACCGAGTGATCGCCCAAGATGAGCTACGTATTTTGGAAACCATTGTGGCGCAGATCGCTGCTGCGGTACAAAAGAACAGATTGTTCACCCAGGTCGAACAATCTGAAACGAACTTCCGCGCCCTCTTTTCAGCTATGGAAGATGTGGTGTTGGTTATTAATCGCGATGGGCGTTACATACAGATCGCTCCGACCAATCCGTCCTTGTTGGTACGTCCACCTGCCGATATGCTTGGCAAGACCTTCCATGAACTCTTGCCCCCTGATATTGCAGATATATTTTTATCCAAGGTCCATGAGGCATTGGACAATCCAGGAAAAGTCCAATTCGAATACGAGTTGGCGATCGCTGGTCAACTATTCTGGTTCCTGGCTACGTTGACAAAGCTGGATGAGCAAAGCGTCTTCTGGGTGGCAAGAGATATTACCGAGCGAAAAAAATCAGAAGAAGCCATCCAACGCAGAAATGAATATCTAGCGGTTTCAGCTGAGATCGGAAAATTGGTCACATCGATCCTTGACCTGAACACCATCTTTGCCAGAACTGTAAACCTTATTACTGAACGGTTCAATGTGTATCATGCGGCTATTTTCATCGTAGAAGAGACGGGCTTCAATGCGATATTGAAAGAAGCCACCGGTGCAGCTGGCGCAGAGATGAAAAAGCATGAGCACTCTCTTCAATTGAACAACAAATCCATTGTGGGTACGGTAGCTTCAACAGGGCAAGTTATTGTGGTGAACAATGTAGCCGAGGCACCGTTACATGCGTTCAACCCATTGCTTCCTGAAACCCAGGCAGAAGCTGCCATACCGCTTCGAATTGGCTCCCGTATCATTGGCGTGATCGACATTCAAGCAAAAGAGATCAATTCTTTCAATGAAGATGAAGTCTCCATCTTCCAAACCCTGGCAGACCAGGTAGCGGTGGCGATCGACAATGCTCGATCCTTCGAACTCTCACAACAAGCCGTAATGGAAATGCGTGAAGCGGACCGGTTGAAGAGCCAATTCCTTGCCAATATGAGCCATGAACTACGTACGCCGCTCAACTCCATCATTGGTTTTTCGCGCGTTATTTTGAAAGGCATCGATGGTCCTGTAACCGAATTGATGCAACAGGATCTCACTGCCATCTACAATTCCGGTCAGCACCTGCTGGGTCTTATCAATGATATCCTCGACTCAGCCAAGATCGAAGCTGGAAAGATGGAATTGGCGTTCGATGAAGTAAATATTCAAGACCTCACACATAGCGTACTCTCCACCATGAGCGGCTTGATCAAAGACAAACCGATCGAGATGCGGCAATTTATCGAAGAAGATACGCCCACAGTCCGCGCAGATGCGATACGTATCCGTCAGGTCATGATCAACCTGCTTTCCAATGCGGCCAAATTTACAGAGGAAGGCTTCATTACAGTGCGGGTTGAGCCATTCAGAATCGAAGATGGTAGGAAACAGGTCAAGATCAGCGTATCGGATACCGGACCTGGCATCTCACAACAGGACCAGGAAAAGCTCTTCCAGGCATTCTCCCAAGTGGATGCTTCACCCACCCGCAAAAGTGGTGGTACCGGTTTAGGTCTTTCGATCTGTAAACAATTGATCAACATGCATGGCGGTCAGATTTGGGTCAATAGCAAGGAAGGTGAAGGGAGTACCTTCCATTTCACTTTACCGCTATACAACAAAGAAAATGAACTTGATCTCGATGAAAATAGAACCATTCTTACCATCGATGACGACCCCCAGGTAATTGGCTTATATGAGCGCTATCTGCAGCCGCAAGGTTATCATGTAACAGCTCTAACTGACCCAGCTCGTGCGGTAGAAGTTGCAAAACATGTAAAGCCGTTCGCCATCACACTTGATATCATGATGCCAGGTATTGATGGGTGGAGTGTACTGGATGCGTTGAAATCTGATTCAGAGACCAGGAATATTCCAGTAATTATTTGCAGTATCGTTGAAGACATAGAAAAGGGGTTTAACCTGGGTGCATCTGATTACCTAGTAAAACCCATCCTGGAAGAAGACCTTGTCAACTCGCTTGATCGTTTGAATGCAGATGGATCAATCCGTGAGGTACTCATAGTGGATGACAATCCAAATGACCTTAGATTGATCGGGAAAATGCTCAATGACGACGGTCGATATAAACCCATACTTGCGGAAGGTGGGCGCAGTGGTTGGGCGATCATATCTTCTGGTACGCCACCCCACGCCATTATCCTGGATCTATTCATGCCGGAAATGGATGGTTTCCAGATACTAGAACAACTGCAATCTGATAAACGATTGCGAGAGATTCCCACCATCGTTATAAGTGGCATGGATGTTACCCCGGAGCAAAAGAACCGATTGAAGGAATTTGGTCAGCGTTTGCTAACCAAAGGTTCGTTCAATGAAAACGAATTACTGACTTCGATCCAACGCTCCCTTGATCACTTGTCAAAGAAATAATCAGCTATACAGGAGAACTAAGTGTCATTCATCATCAAATGCCTTGATTGCGGGCATAATGCGCCATACTTTCCAACATCTACAACCTGCCCGAAATGTGGCAGTCAATGGCGCGAAGCTGAATACGACTATGAATTGCTGGGCAAGACTCTGCCAGAGAAAATAAAATCCCGCCAGCAAGATCTGTGGCGTTATCGGGAATTGCTCCCAGTTCGTAATCCGAATGTCAGTCTTTCTCTAGGTGAAGGATTTACACCACTGATCAGAGCTGTCAATCTAGGGATGATGCTTGGATGTCCAAATATTTTCATCAAAGATGAAAGACAAGGTCCCACTGCTTCTTTCAAAGACCGTCAGGCATCAGTAACCATTGCAGCTTTGAAAGAAGCTGGCATCACTGAAATGGTGGCTGCTTCTACTGGAAATGTTGCCATTGCTTATTCGGCATATGCCTCACGGGCGGGAATGAAGCTTTGGGCGTTTGTCACCAGCCTTGTTCCTGCTGTCAAAATGCGTGAGATCGCTTTGTATGGCAGCCAAGTCATCAAGATCACAGGCTCATATGACCAATGCAAACAAGTTGCAGCTGAGTTCGCCCGTCAACGCAAGTTGTATTTGGATATGGGGGCACGAACTATCACTTCGATCGAAGCGATGAAAACGATTGCTTATGAAATATCCGAACAACTGACCAGCATCCTAGGACCTGGAGAAAATTCTCCCCTCCGCACCCCTGATTGGTATGTGCAAGCCATCAGCGGCGGGATGGGACCGCTTGGCGTCCACAAGGGATTTCGTGAGATGCAACAAATGGGTTGGGTCGAGAAGATTCCCGCCTTCGCTCCCATCCAGGCGGACGGCTGCGCACCAATGGTTCATAGTTGGAAAAAAGGTCTTGCCAAGGCAGAGCCAAATACTAACCCTAAAACGCGAATCGAAACTCTTGCAACAGGTGACCCTGGGCGTGCTTACGAGTTCTTGAAAGGACATGTGGATTCGACCCATGGTGCCTTTGAAAGTGTGACCGATGAAGAAGCTTTCCGTGCAATGCATGTGCTTGCCAAAATGGAAGGTATTTCTGCCGAACCAGCGGCCGGTGCAGCATTTGCAGGGTTATTCAAATTGATCCGAGCCGGTGTGATCAAACCAAGTGACACAGTTGTGGTCAACTGCACAGGTCATACCATGCCTGCTGAACAGGGCATATTGGGAGAGAATTGGGCAAGGGATGTGAAATTCCCATCCCTAACCCAAGCACCCCAAGAAGAAGGCTTGCTCTCAGCGTTGACACAAGTGGCACCTGAACGGTTCCCAAAAATTGCAATCGTTGAAGATACGCTTGAAGCTCGACGATTGATCCGCCGAATTTTACAATCACAGGGAAATTTCACCATTCTTGAAGCGGAAAATGGGCGTGCAGGGCTTGATATGATTCAACAAGAATTACCAGACCTGGTTGTGCTCGATCTTATGATGCCAGAAATGGATGGTTTTTCTGTTATTGAAGCACTGCGGTCCAACCCCGAAACAGCAACCATCCCAGTGATCGTTGCAACTGCAAAAGAACTTACACCCGATGAAAAGAATCGGCTCAGCGGACACATCCAGGCATTGTTGCAAAAAGGTGATTTTCTAAATGATGAATTTCTGGACGAGGTCAGATCACTCTTGAAATAACTACCAAACAAAAGGCTGGCGCAATTGGCAAAGAAAAATTCAGCCGGGATACTAGCAGCATTTAGCTCTGCATTGTTTCTAGGCATGGCACCCGTGTTCGGAAAACTCGCCATTACGCAGGGGTTCTCACCCTTTGCTGTGGTCGCATTGCGCACTGGTTTTGCTGCGGGGATCATGCTAATTGTCATGCTCCTGTTTTATCGTCAGTATTTGTATATTTTTCCAGTAGGGCTGGTTGGTTGCATCCTTGCAGGTGCAATTAATGGATTGGGATCTCTCTTTTATTATCTTGCCCTGGAAAGACTGGATGCCAGCCTTGGGCAATTGCTCTATTCCCTCTATCCTTTCTTCGTCGCCTTATGGTTGATTCTCGATCATCAACCTCCCAGCCGTCTAACCACCTTTCGCATCTCCCTTGCATCTATTGCAGTTCTGTTACTTACAAATGTGCCTGACCGTCCCATGGACTTAGCCGGTGTCTCCATGATGATCGTTGCTGCAATCTTGTATGCCATGCACCTGCCAATTAATCAGCGTGTTTTGTATGAAGTTCCGGCACCTACAGTTGCACTTTACACTTTACTTTCGATGAGTGCGATCGTCACACCGGCGTATCTTATATTTGATCGAGCATGGCCAGCTTCGAACACTCCCTGGCTGCCTGTTGCTGGGTTAACATTTGTGACTATTTTTTCACGTGTGGCATTGTTTCTTGGCGTTAAGAAAATCGGCGGAATGCAAACAGCTTTATTAGGGCTAGCAGAACTGCTCATTGCCATTATTTTTAGCAGTCTTCTCCTTGGTGAAAAGCTTGCACTTACCCAATGGCTTGGAGCGCTTGGTCTTGGAATAAGTTTGGTGCTTGTAATGTATGAAAAACCTGCCCCATTTGCACCCGCTTCCAGAACCGGATGGCTTTCATGGATACGCCCGCCTGGGCTTCCAAAGGACACCTTTGGACCTTATGAATAACAAAAGAGGTCGACTTAGGTCGACCTCTTTTGTAAGACCATTATTTATCTATCGATGGCTGTTTAACATTTCGCGATCAAAAATTGATGGATTTGTATATAAACCCGCACGCAATTGTTGACGTGCCAAATCAAGATCATTAATAATTTTCTGAACATCGTTATACTCAGAATCACATAACAAAACGCCAACATTGGCTCGAAGCCCCAAACCGTGATCGTTGTTATCCAAAAAGCGTTTCATGCTTTCGCGCAAACGACCAGCGATCTTCAACGGTGCTTCTGGTGTTGGAATGTCCTCGATCAATGTCAGGAAAATTCCTTTTTCAGGCGACCAAGCCATTGTATCCGTTGGTCGAAGTGTGACACGGAATTGGTCTGCAAGCTTTCGCAGGAAATTTCTCATTTCTGGTTCGCTAAGGTGTTCACGCAAGTCGTTCATCTGTGAAACATCGGCAAAAAGTACACCAAAACGCCGAAAAGAACTTTGCTTGATGCGCTCAAGAGAAAAAGTCATTCGAACAT
>JBEBCV010000173.1:0-14941 GCA_041157505.1 Chloroflexota bacterium
CACGGCAGTGATGACAAATGAGACGGTAAAAAATACTGCAAGCGGTTTTCTAAAGGTATCCATTTTTGTGTGTGACCGATAAGGTCTTTTCATCTTTTTTTGAAAATAGCAATCGTTTAGATTATTGCTTAGTAGCAAGGAAGGGTCACCCTAATTTCAAAGGGGGACCCTCCTTGGGCGAGCAAGTTTTTTTATTATACGAACGGACTTACTCTACGAGGTCAAAATTTCTATGTAATCCTGTGTGACCGGTTCGGCATGACCCACCCCAAGGAGTTCAAGCAATTCACGCACGAGGTCTGCTTTGAGATCGGCGTCCTTGCGGCTCCAAGTGCGGCTCTTTACTTCGAGGAAGGTTCCCATGGCGGGTTCTTTCACTTCATCAAGGTTGATAAAAAATTCCGTGTTCTTGTATTTGATATGCCAGCGCAGGCGATTCTTTTCCACCGAAATCTCAGTCTTTGGCTTGAAGTATTCACGATAGAAACGAAGGGATTGTGTGGCTGGTGCAAGGAAGCGGCTGCGTGAGAGCAATACTTCTCCCATTTCGTCTTCACGCTTCACACCTAGTAATGTCAGGCGCGAACGTACGTTGACGATGTCGCCCTTCTCATTGATGAGACTGTCTTCACGGTAGCGTAAGCGTCCTTGATTGGGATCTTCGAACAGGAAATATTCATCGAACTGACGATAATGCTTATAGGCGTTGATCTCGATCTCCGGTCGCTTCACATTCTGGATGATGAGACTGGGTTCTTCGACCTTGACCTTGACCTGCACCTCGAACGATTCTTCTTCCATCGAGCCGCCGAGTGCGATGAGCTTTGAAAGCACAGACTGTTCGCGTTCGGTCAGGAAGGCATCGATCTTGATGGCAAGGTCGCGGGCTTGAGCGATCAATTCTTTTTCGTTCAGCGTGAGCAATTGATGGTCACGCATTAACCATTTTCCATTCACCATCACGTCTGTCACGTCGGTGGATTTGGACGCATACACAAGCTGCGAATAGGCGTTCAGCGGATCACGCTTGAAGCGCGGCGTGTTGTGCAGCGGATTGATGTCCACCAGGATCATATCTGCGCGTTTGCCTACTTCCAAGGAGCCGGTGATATTTCCAAGATGCAATGCCTGTGCGCCGAGGCGGGTTGCCATCGTCAACGCGGTGGCGGCGGGGAGAACGGTCGGGTCGTTCGAGGCAGCTTTGGCGACGAAAGAAGCGAGACGCACTTCCTCGAACATATCGAGGTCATTGTTAGAGGCAGGTCCATCGGTGCCGATGCCCACGTTGAGTCCATCTGCCAGCATCTTTTGGACAGGCGCAAAACCCGAGGCCAGTTTGAGATTTGAAGATGGGTTGTGCGAAACGCCTGCGTTGGCATGCTGCAATGTGCGGATCTCGCCTGTGTCGATGTGAACGCAGTGCGCGGCAATGACCTTGGCTTCGAACAAGCCCAGTTTCTTGACGTATGGAATGACCGGCATGCCTTGTTCTTTACGCATGTTCTCAACTTCGAAGGCGGTTTCAGAGATGTGAATGTGTAACGGCACATCGAATTCTTTGGCGAGGTCTACGCAAGCGCGGATAATTTCAGGATTGGTGGAGTAGGGGGCATGTGGAGCAATGGCGGGCACGATCAGCGGATGTCCCTTCCATTTTTTGATGAACTCGCGCGCATAGGCAAGCGAGTCATCGTAAGAAGGCGCATCGGGCGCGGGGTATTTCATAACGGACTCGCCGCATACGGCGCGCATACCTGCATCAGCGGTGGCTTGGGCGATGTCATCTTCGTAGAAGTACATATCATTGAAGGTGGTCACGCCGCTGCGAATTTGTTCGGCACAGGCAATGAGAGTACCAAGACGCACGAACTCGGGCGAAACGAATTGACGTTCCACTGGCAGCATGTAGCCCATCAGCCACACGTCAAGACGCAGGTCATCGGCAAGACCGCGGATGAGGGTCATGGGCACGTGGGTGTGGGCGTTGACCAGACCGGGAATGAGAATTTTCCCGCCGCAGTCGATTACTTCTTTTGCTGAGTATTCTTTTTTCAGTTCGGCTTCAGCGCCAACAGCGACAATGGAATCGCCTTTAATGGCAACTGCGCCGGGATCATATTGAGTGAGCTTTTCATCCATCGTCAATACGATGGCATTGGTGAAGAGGGTATCTATGTTTTGAGTCATTCAATCTCCTTTATGTGTTTTGTGATTGTCACCCTGAGCGGTAGCGAAGGGTCTCCGAGATTATCGTAGAGATGCTCATCGCACTGCATTCGCACTGCGATGCATGTGTCGCTATCGCTCAGCATGACATGCAATAGCATTTATCTCCAGTTCAACAGCACTTCCAGGGCTTTGAGGTTTTCATCAAAATCCGTGGTTTTGTGCGTGGAAAGTTCCATATCTACGGCTGTGATACCGAGGTCTACTGCGTAATCGGCTAGGGTGCCAGTATACACACAGCCGGTGTCGATGGGTGGATAGGGATAGCCGGTTGCCTTGGCGAGTGCCTTGGCGAATTTCTTCGAGTCCGCTTCCCATGGTACACCGCCGGGGAAGACGCCGAGCGCAGCGCTGTGATAGCTGATCAACGTCTCGACGTTGTGCGATTGCAGAAAGTACATCACAGTTTTGGTTTCCGGTTCTGATCCGGGACCCGTTCCGCCAGTGGTTTTGGTCAGATCCCAACACCCAGAGCGGTCCCAGGTCTTTGCCCAGTTGGATGGAAAGTTGCGGTTCAAGTCTACGCCGTGATCGTTGACGCGTCCATCAATGCCGTGGTCACGGGCATCGCCATCGGGGTTCATATTGCGCAGAATGTACAAAGTCACATCGCTGGGGATGATATCTGGATTGTCAAAGATGTGCTGGATCATTTCATCTGCCAACGCGATGGTGTTCCATTCGTAGCCGCCGTGAATGCCTGCCACGATCATTTTCTCACGTTCACCGCGCCCGAAAATATAGACTTCGATCGGTCTGCCTGAGACGGAATATCCTACTGTGGCGATGCTGGCGCGTCCTTGTGTCCCTGCATTTTGCAATACAAAAGGAGTGGGGGACTGCACCACGATCATCGTCGAACGCGGATTTGGGGTGATGGTGGGCAAACTAAGTGACAGCGCATCCGGTGTATAGGTGGGCGGCATGGTGGCAGTGTAGGCAGGGTTTGCCACTTGCGGCGCTGCAGAGACCGGGTTCAGCGCAAGATAAGCCACCACAACCAAGGCGATCGCAAACAACCCAAAAATATTCAAGCCCCATGCAAGGATGACCAACGCCTTGTCATTCTTTTTGCGCGGCTTGGGATTCGCCATTAATTCATTTCCTCAAGGGTCGTGCGCAGCCAATTCAATGCGAGGTTCATGCTCCAACGTGGAAGGCTCTTGGGCGGACCACCAAATGTGATGCGATGAGTCTTTTCCCCTTTGGGTGAGATCATCGCCATCTCGGCAGCGCGTTCATCCATGTAAACAGAAACGCCAAGCGCGATATCTGCTTTTGAGTCGGCTCGGGCGGCGCGTAAGGCTTGGGTCAGCGCTTCAGGTGTCAGATTTGGTAAAGAGGCGGTGTGCGGAACTTTTCGCGCAAGCAAGCCGTCGAGTCCGCTTTCGATGGCAGTCAGAGTCAAGCCGCGTTGGGCAAGCATATCCAGCACCACTTCTTCCAGCCTATCTTCATCGGCACCGAAAACGATACTGCCAAGACGTTGACGCACATCCGCTTCAACTTTGGCGATCATCTCATGCGCTTCAGACTCACTTTTGGCTTTTGCCGTGATGCGAACATCCACCACGCCGGTATGTGCCGCAAGCCCAACCGTGGGATTGCTTAACTCTTCGAGGTCTGCGATCTTTTCATCGATCATGCCCTCACCAAGTCCTGCGCAATGCAATACACGGACTTTGATGACTTCATTCAGCCCGAAACGTTTTTGCAAGTACGGAATGACCGATTCGTGAAGGACATGTTCCATTTCAGCAGGCACACCGGGCAACGAAATGACAGCATTGGTCTCTGTTTCAACAATAAAACACGGCGCTGTCCCAACCGGGTTTTTCAAGCCAATGGCACCTTGCGGAACATATGCCTGACGTTTTTGATTTTCAGAAGGTGTGCGCCCATAACGGGAGATTGTTTCAACTACCTGCTGCCAAAGGTCTTCACGAAATTCTGTTCGCACACCAATGGCTTTGGCAACCGCTTCACGCGTGGGGTCATCCACAGTAGGACCCAGCCCGCCGGTGGTGATGACAATGTTGGCGCGTTCCATTGAATGGCTGATGGCGCTGGCAATGCGGTCCACGTTGTCGCCGATGGTGATGGTGCGATATAAATCCACGCCCAGGCTGCGAAGTGTGCGCGCGATATAGCGAGTATTCGTATCCACGATCTCGCCGAGCAATATTTCTGTTCCGATGGTGATGATTTCTGCTGAGGTCATAAGTTCCTATTTTAAACACAAAGGACACTACGGTCACGAAGGAGGGCGATCAGATAGGAGCGTCCATCCACTTTGTGTACTTTGTGCCCTTCGTGTTTAATGATTTACACTACATTGTACTCGTTTATCAAACGTCCTTCTTCAAAGCGTTTTAGGTCGAGCATCGAAACATCTACGCTTGAAAATTTTCCATCCAGAATAAATTCGGTCATCAGTTTGCCAGAGATCGGTCCGTGCATGAAGCCGTGTCCTGAAAACCCGGTGCACAGCAAAAAGCCTTTGACCTCTGTTGCACCATAGATCGGGTGTGCATCGGGTGTGATCTCATATAGACCCGCCCAGTGTGAACCACGGCTTGCCTTCTCCAACAACGGCATGCGTTCGATTGCCGCTTCCAAATTCACCAACTCAAAATCTTCATCCACGTTCTGGTCAAAGCCTGGTTTTTCATTTTGATTGCTCATGCCGACCAACAAGCCTTCACCTTCGCGATGAAAATACAACGACTTCGCAAAATCGATCACAAATGGAAAATCTTGCGGCACTTCTTTCAATGGATTGGTCGTGAACATCTGTCTGCGTAGGGGAGTGATCGGGATGTCCACTCCAGCCATGGCGCCGATGAGACCCGACCACGGTCCCGCCGCATTGAGGACGATTCGCGCCTCAACCTCACCCAGGTTTGTTTTCACGCTGCGAACCTCTCCGCCGCTGACGGTGACTCCAACTACCTCCACACCTGTGAGCGCTGTTACGCCCATCTTCTGCGCCGCGAGGACATATCCCATCACGATGCTGTTCGGGTCAGCCGTGCCGTCTTTTTGATGGAACGTGCCTGCCAGTGCATCGTCGAAACGCATGAGCGGCAGCCGCCTGCGAACTTCATCTCCGCTCAGAAATTCGGTCTGCACACCCATCCGATTCTGCATGGCGACGTTATGCTCGAACTCTTTGACGATCTGTTCATTGGTCGCCACCAATAGATAGCCGTACTTGTGATAACTGGGGTCCTGCCCGATTTCCTCTTTGAAGCGCTCGATCATTGGCAAGCTATGCATGGATAAGGTTACATTGATCTCGGTGGAGAATTGATAACGTACCCCGCCTGCACAACGTCCTGTTGCACCGGTGCCAAAGTGGCTTTCTTTTTCAAGGAGGAGAATTTTCCCCGCCCCGCGCTTTGCGAGGTGGTAGGCGGTACTGGCGCCCATCACGCCGCCGCCGATGATGACGATATCTGCTGTTTTAGGGAATGTTGTCATGTGAGTTGGTCCAGAGCCAATTTTATCAGCCTTCCAATTTTCCGATGGTTGTCAGACTATTGTTCGTAACTGGTAGGTGTATTGCTTCAAAATTGGTTCTTTTCCGGTTCGGTGCCCGTTCATATAATGGTTATCGAACAGTTTTTTTTCAGGAGTATTCGATTGATAGCCCTAATTCTTCAACGTATGATCAACTTCATTCTTCTGCTTGGACTTTTGACTCTTCCAGCCAGACCAGTCTTTGCACAGGAAGCGGACCAGATGGATGAACGGACATTTGCCGAGTTTCGTAATGAAGCAATCTCCCTTGAAGGTCCGCAAGATTCTGAGACCCTCAACTTCAACCTACCCGCGCACTGGAAGTTGAACGGTGATGTCACCCTGCAACTGCAAATGACGATTTTCCTGCCTCAAATGGTCACTGAATTTCAAGGAACGGTTGGCGCGATTGTCTTAACTGTCAACGGAAAGCAGGTGAGCGAAATTCCCCTGCAAACAAGCGGAGATGCCACAGGAGAAATGACCCTTCCATTGGCGGGGATACCACTTGATGAAACTGGCAATCCAATGGATTTACGGTTGATGCTTGAAAGTTATATGCCGTCCCAGCCTGGTCAGCCTGCAATCAAAGTCCAGATTCATCCCACGTCAACTTTCAAGTTCTCCTACACAACCGAATTACCCAACCCAGATCTGATTCGCTTTCCACACCAATTTATCCAATCGTCCTTTGAGCCTGACCATGCCTTGCTTGTAATTCCTGATCAACCCTCCATCGCCGAACTACAAAGTGCTCTCATCGTCGCTGCAGGGTTGGGGCGTCTTTCGAAGAATCTATTATCTTTGGAGTTGGTCACCGTCAGCCAGTTAACGCCGGACATGCAGGTGGGTAATCATCTCATTTTGGTGGGGAAGCCCGAACCTTTCCTGGCTTTGAAAGGCATGATCTTCCCATCGCCTATCATCGTCCGCTCAGACCCGGAATGGACGGTGCAATTCCTATTGCCCGATCGTTATGAGTTCGAACGCACCGTTCCAGAAGACGGTTTGGTGCAATTGATCAATTCACCATGGAGTTCTGATCGTTTTATTTTGTTCGTTAGCGGTGAGACCGATCTAGGGGTATTGAAAGCGGGGCAAGCCGTCAGCAGCGGCAGTCTGCGCACGAATGTTTTTCCAAACCTTGCGATCATCAAAGAGACCAGAATTCATTCTGACCCGATCCCTTCAGTGGAAAATGAATTGAGTCTATCGAATCCTTTTGCCTCCTTTGTTTCAGACCCCACGCTGAGTTCGACTGTTTTTGTCCTGCCTCGGGATGATGTTCAAAGCTGGGGGACGGCGATCCAGCTTGCGGGGTGGTTGGGTGCCGAAGCAGGTGGTCCAGCCTTGAATTTGACGGCTTTCTATGGAGATGAATTACCGAATGCTGCCTTATCCTCGTTCAATATCCTTGCCATAGGGCGTGCCAGTTCGCATCCTTATCTTGCTGAGTTGGGTGATGCAATGCCTGTCCCGTTCGAAAAGGGAAAGGATGTTCCTGAAGATACCGGCTTGGATATTGTCTTTCGCATGTCTAAGGATTACGACTCTGCTGGGTATCTTGAGATTCTTGCTTCCCCTGAAAATCAAGACAGGATGATCTTGGCAGTGTTGGGAGATGACGCGACTGGGATTCAATGGGCTGCAAATGCACTGTTGGATCCAGCTGTCAGTGCGGAATTAAGCGGTGATTTTGCCTTGATCGATGCCCAGCGGGTTTATGTTGTTAATTCTGCAGATGTAATTTCTGAGGCATCTCCCGCTTCGTTGCCCGTAGTTTCAGAAACTCAGTCTATTGTTTCGGTGACAGAGACTACTGGAAATGTCCCGGTTCATGAACTTGTGTTTTGGCAGATAGGGGTAGGTCTGTTGATCCTTTTATCGTTGGTATTGTTTATCCAACTTCAACGAAAGAGCAAATAACCAGGTATAAAAAGAACCGCTCTCAAGAGCGGTTCTTTTTATTGTTCTGATTTTTTATTCAATACCCAGATAGGTCTTCTGAACCATCTCATTTTGTTTCAGCTTGGCGGCATCATCAGTCAACGCAATGACGCCGGTCTGAAGAACGTATCCACGGTGGGCGATGGAGAGCGCCATCAAGGCGTTCTGTTCCACGAGTAGGATGGTGGTGCCCTGTTCGTTCAATCTCTTGATGGTGTCGAAGATCAAATCCACGAGCACTGGGGCGAGACCCATCGAAGGCTCATCCAGCATCAAGATGCGCGGGTTGAGCATCAGTCCACGCCCAATGGCAAGCATCTGTTGTTCACCGCCTGAGAGCGTACCGCCATACTGCATGACGCGTTCCTTGAGACGGGGGAAGGTTTCATACACCAATTCTATGCGTTCTTTGATGGTCTTTTGGTCGTTGACGGTATAGGCACCCATGTCCAAATTCTCTTGAACGGTCAATTTTGGGAAGATGCCACGTCCTTCGGGAACGTGCCCCACACCTTTGGTAACGATGCGGTGAGCATCCAGATTGGAAATGTTCTCGCCAGAAAGCTCCACCTTGCCTTCACGCGGGTGGATGATGCCAGAGATGGTGCGCAGGGTGGTGCTTTTACCTGCACCGTTTGAGCCGATGAGGGTGACGATCTCGCCTTCATTGACGTGTAGAGAAACGCCCTTCAGCGCATGGATGTGTCCGTAATAGGAATGGACATTGGTGAGTTCAAGTAGTTTTCCCATAACAGAGACTCCTATACCTTTTGTTCGTGGGCAACGGCGGCGCCGCGTCCGAGGTAAGCTTCGATCACACGCGTGTTCGAGCGAATCTCAGCGGGGGATCCTTCAGCGATCTTTTCGCCATAATCCATAACCGAGATGTGTTCAGAAATGCCCATCACCACACGCATGTCATGTTCAATCATCAGAATGGTAATGCCCTTTTCATCGCGGATACGGCGGAAGAGCTTAATAGCGTCTTCTGATTCATTCGGGTTCATGCCTGCGGTGGGTTCATCCAACAACAGTAGGGTGGGGCTGGCGGCGAGGGCGCGGGCGATCTCGATGCGGCGCTGACCACCATAAGGCAGGTTGCGGGCAAGTTCATTACCCACGTTTTTCAAGCCTACGAATGCCATCAAGTCTTTACCGCGCTGTTCGGCTTCTTTTTCCTCTGCATGAAATTTTTTGGAGCGTAATACCGTATCGAAGCCGCTTTGTTTTAATTGGAGGTGCATCCCTACCAGGATGTTCTCCAACACGGTCATACTGCCAAAGAGGCGAATGTTTTGGAAGGTGCGTGCAATGCCAGTGGCTGCCACCTGGTCGGGGCGCAGACCGAGCAAGGATTGATCTTTGAATTGAATCTGCCCTTCTTCAGGTGTGTAGATACCGGTCAGTGTATTGAAGAATGTGGTCTTCCCAGCGCCGTTTGGACCAATAATGCTGACGATCTTTCCAGCATCCACCGAGAAGCTCATTTTGTTCACAGCGGTCAGACCGCCAAAGCGTTTTACAACATTGTTTGTATGTAAGAGTGCCATGGTTGCAGCCGCCTATTCTTTTTCTTCGCCAAGTTCGCGCTGACGCCGTTCTGCCGGGATTAATCCAGAAGGACGAAAGATCATCATCAAAATGAGGATGATACCGAAAACGAGTTTCTGATATTTGGCAGGATCCAATTGGTTGGAAAGATCCTTCCAAGCGAAGTTAATGATCGGGATGACCGCGTCACTTTGGCGCAGGTCGCTGAGATACAGGGAGAAGTTTTGCAGGATCTGGATGTTCAAAAGAGTCACAGCCGATGCACCAAAGATCACACCAGGGATACTGCCCAACCCGCCAAGGATCACCATGGTCAACACACCAATGGAGACTTGGAAGGAAAACGTCTCAGGGCTGACGAAGGTGCGGTTTGCGGCGTAGAGAGCGCCCATGGCTCCAGCAAAGGAGGCCCCAGCGGCGAAAGCGGCGAGCTTCATCTTCACGAGGGGAATGCCCATGGCGATGGCAGCCGTCTCATCTTCGCGAATGGCAGTCCAGGCGCGTCCGATACGGGAGTCTTCGAGGCGGGTTGCCACCACGATCACGATCACGATGATGATCAAAGCCAGAAAGTAGAACATCACATTGTAAAAGTCGGCATCGGTGACTTCATGTCCGACCAGGGGTTCGAGGAGACTGCGTAGGAACATCAGCACACCCTCTGGTGGCAGAGGCGGACGTTGGATGGGGGTGATGCCTTGCGGACCATTGGTCAGGTTGATCGGTTTGTCGAGGTTGAGCGCCAGCACGCGAATCACTTCACCAAAACCGAGCGTCACAATAGCCAGGTAATCGCCTTTTACACGCAGAACCGGCAGACCCAGCAAGATACCCATCAAGGCTGCCAGCCCAACTCCAAGGAACAGAAACAGCCAGAACCAGCGTGAGTCAAGGAAGAATTCCGCATTGGCAGGAGCCGCACCAGGAATGGAATACAACAGTGACATTTGCTTGGAACCGAAAATTGCCCAGGCGTACGCACCGACTGCATAAAAGGCAACATACCCAAGGTCCAACAAGCCTGCCATACCGATCACGATATTCAATCCCAATGCAAGTGCTGCAAACACCGCCATCTGGAATATGACTTCAAGAAGAAAGATATTTTTGATACCAATCACTGGCAGAATGATGACAATGAGTAGTAAGCCAATAAATGCCTTTATTTTCAAGGGCATATTCATGAAATAAAGGATGATGGGAGTTGTCATCAAGACAAGAAATGCCCCAAGCGATCTGGGGTCTTGGAACAGAGTGATGGTTCCAATAATGAGAAAGGCAAAAGCGATCACGATCGGCCAAAACCCTGTATTCGCTTTTTTGTATAAGTCGCTGAAAAGAGTTTTCATAGGAATCCTTTTCTGTGGGGCTTAGGCTTTCTGCCCAACGGTTTGACCCAACAAACCAGAAGGACGGAAGATCAATACAATGATCAAGACGGCGAAGGCAAAAATATCTTTATATTCAGCGCCAAATGCACCGTTCGTAAAAATACCCAGATAAGATGCAGAAAAAGATTCAAGCAAGCCCAGCACCAATCCGCCGAGGAGAGCGCCGGTCAGGTTACCAATACCGCCTAACACCGCAGAGGTAAACGCCTTCAAACCGGGGAAGAACCCCGAGAAAGGATCCAGTTTTGTGGCTTTTAGTGCGAACAAAACACCTGCAGCACCACCTAACGCACCGCCGATCAAAAAGGTGATGGAAATGATCTGGTTAACATTGATGCCCATTAAACTAGCAGAGGGCCGATCTTGCGCAACCGCACGGATTGCTTTGCCTACCTTTGTCCCATTCACAAGGAAGTTCAATATGACCAACATCAAAACCGCAACGCCAACGATGAGTACAGATTTGATCTGGATGCGCAGCGGATCTTCCATGCCCGGCACGGCTATTTTCCAAAATTCATCGAACGTTCCAAATTTGGGAAGAATGACGTTGAATTCACCGGTTGTAAGGCTGAGAATGAGGCGGACAATATCCTGCAGGAAGAAGGACATGCCAATGGCGGAGATCAGAGGCACAAGCTTGGGGGCGCCGCGCAAAGGCTTATAAGCGACACGTTCCACGGTCACAGCCAGAGAGCCGGAAACAACCAACGCCAGCAGGATCGCAAGTGCGATCACTAAATATTCATTCATAGTGGCAAGCACACCAGCATGTTCAAAATATGCCATAAGCTGGATGCCCACAATACCCCCTACCATGAATATCTCGCTATGAGAAAAATTGATGAACTCCAAAACACCATACACCATGGTATAGCCGAGGGCGATGGTGGAATAGACAAAGCCAATGGTCAAACCGTTTATGATGACCTGCGGCAGGATCAACAGGGTCCTTTCCACTAGGTCGAAGTCTGTTACGTTGAATTTGAATATGTAAGCGAGAAGTACAGTGACAACTGACAGGATCACACTCGCCCCCAAGGCGAACAAGAGGATCTGCCCGATTGGAAAAAGGAAGAACTTGTAAACGGGATTAGCTGCAAATTGCTTCATTATCATCAATCCAGTCTTTTTGAAAATGAGCCTCTCCCCACAATGGGGAGAGGCTTTTAGTACAAAGGAAGGGGATTACTCGCCCTTGCCGGGGGAAGCAACTTCGAGAACTTCTTGGATCTCGTTGGTGCCCCAGTCCGCAGCAGCAGCAGCGTTCACCTTGATGATGAAGTACTGGGCGGTGGGAAGATCGCCGATGTCGTCGAAGGAGATGTTGCCGGTCAAACCTTCAATGGAGACCTGGCGAACAGCTTCAGCAACCTGAAGGCGGGAGGGCTTGCCACCAGCAGCTTCAGCAGCAGCCTTGATAGCGGTCAAGCAGACGTTCATGGAGTCGTACGCCTGGGCGGCGTAAGCTTCAGGAGCGGCGCCGAACTTGGCTTCGTAGTCCGCAGCGAACTGAGCAGCAGCGGGGTAAGCAGCAGCCGGACCAGCAACGGTGGTGTAGTACATGCCGCCACCGGTGGTGAGAGCGTCACCAGCAATGTCAGCGAGGTCGGAGGAATCCATACCATCGGTGCCAAGGAAGGTGCCTTCGTAGCCGGCATCGCGAGCCTGCTTGAAGAACACACCAGCCTGGTTGTAGATACCAGCAAAGAACACAACATCGGGCTGGGTGGCAACCACGGGGGTCACGATCGCATCGAAGTTGGCCTGTTCTTCAGTACCTTCGAAAGCGACAACTTCCAAACCATCTTCTTCAGCGGCAGCGCGGAAGAATTCAGCCACGCCCTGACCGTAAGCGGTCTTGTCGTGGATGATGTAAACGGACTTGGCGCCAAGGGTCGAGAAAGCGAATTCTTCAGCCGCAGGAGCCTGAACGTCATCGCGACCCACAACACGGTTCACTTCGAGGTAACCACGGGTGGTCACAACGGGGTTGGTGTTGGCGGGGGAGACGAAAGGCAAGTTGGCGGTGTGATATTCCTCAGAAGAGGGGATCATCACGCCAGAGTTGAGGTGACCGACACCGCAGAGGATGTCTGCATCAGCAACAATGTTCTTGGCGTTCGCAACACCGACGTCAGGGGTCGCCTGATCATCGTACGGGGCGAGTTGAACATCGTAGCCCATGGCAACGAGATCGCCAGAGAGCTGTTCGAGAGCGAGTTCAGCACCCTGTTTGATGGCAACACCGAGCAAGGACTGACCACCGGAGAGCGGGCTCTGGGTAGCGATCTTGATGGTGCCCAAGGATTCAGCAGGGGCAGCTTCGGTAGCAGCAGCTTCAGTGGCGGCGGCTTCGGTGGCGGCGGCTTCAGTGGCAGCAGCTTCGGTGGCAGCAGGGGCACCGCAGGCGGCGAGTGCCATGCTGGCGATCACCAACAGGGACAGCAAAGCGAATAAACGCTTATTCATTATCTTACTCCTCCAAAATTTACAAAAGTTTTGATTTGTCCCGCACGGCGTGCGGGTGGCGACGAACAGAGCAGACCAAGCATTGGTGGGTCAGCATCACCTCCTTAAAAAGATGTTTATATACAAAGAAAGCCTAAAAACCCTACCTAGTGGATTTTTACGGCTTGTTTGACTAAACCTAGATGAATACCATTAACCGGATGCGCGAATGGCTAATAATACGTCGAATTCCAAATCAGGTCAAGCGTTTGGTCTATACTTTTTAATGAAATTAGAGGGAAGTACTCAGGTTTTTGCGCTATTTATTTTCGGCTGGCTTATAAAGCAATTGTTCACGAATGCGCAAATCGGTGTTGCGGATCTTCATGGCAAGATCAGCAGCGAGGTTGTACATCAGTCGATATCCAAGTTGAGGATAGGTTTCACAAAGCATCACGATCTTATCGCGAGGGATAACAAGCAACCTTGTATCTTTTTGTGCTGCACGTGCAGATGCCGAACGCAGACCTTCATCCACCAACGCAACTTCGCCAAACGATTGCCCCCTGCGTAAACGAGCCACCACAGTTTCATTCTTGCCCAACGCTCCGGTCGTACCGCGTTTGATGAGAATATCCACTTCACCTTGCACGATCACATACAGTTCCTTGCTGCTGCTGTTTTCCTGAAAGATGGTTTCATTTGCATCGAACTCAACTTCCTTGCAAAGATTTGCAACCAACTCCAATTGGGTCGGTGTAAATTGATAAAAGATATCGCTCTGTTTCAGGAAATTAACAAGATTACTCATGAAGGAAAGTTTAGCATATTAGGGGATGAAGTGCAACGCCTCATCCCTACGGGTAGGTCTGATTCAACCAATCGAGCGGATCCACCTGGACGCCGTTCACCCACAACTCCCAATGCAAATGCGCTCCAGTCACACGCCCTGTTCCGCCAACCAGACCGATCACATCACCCTGATTGACCGATTGCCCCACCTGCACCTGTATCGCGGACTGATGCCAAAAGCCGCTGTACACACCCCAGCCATGATCGATGACCGTTGCATTCCCGCGGACCGTCCAAGGACCAGCAAAGATCACAACGCCCCCAGCCGGAGCCGTGATAGGTAAACCATCACCACCACCAAAGTCCAAACCCGTGTGGAAACCTTGAACTGACAAACTTGTTCCTTGACCGATATACGTGCGGCGATTCCCATATCGCGACGTGAAGTAAGTAGATTCTGCATATGCGATCGCAGGAGAGATGAAATCACCAGTCCACAATTTTGTTGGAGATGCCGGAGTGGTAATTGTGATAAGTTGCTGGAGTTCCGGTTCTGTGGATGCAGGGTCGATCGTAGCCGGATCTACATAAAGAAGTGGGTCTTCTGGATAGCTGCCAGAAACGACCAACACCAACTGCTCATACGATTGGAGGCTGCCATCAGGCAAAGTGGCATCCAATCTCAGTGGATAAACCCCCGGTTCGAGCAACGCATGCACGCCTTGCAATGCCACCTGTGCGCCATCGTCTTGTGGGAAGAAATTCAATGGATGGTCGACCAACAATCCGCCAAGCTTGACGCCCGGTTGAGCGACAACAGTGATGACGCCTGTACCACCCTGTTTAATAGGCAACCCGCTGATTTCAGCACTGATGAATGCTGAAGGAAGTCCACTGGCGTTGTTTTCGCTGGCTTCACCTGGGGCATATAACGTATCACCTGGCATGCTTGCCCATGTACCATCTAATTGATTGATGGCGGTCAGCGACCACGCATCAGTATTGTTCTTCACCGCCAACTCAAGCATGGATTCGCCCACAGCGGGGGAGATGCGCTTGCT
>JBEBCV010000174.1:0-3121 GCA_041157505.1 Chloroflexota bacterium
CCCTGGGGGGGGGTAAGAGAAAAGTGATACGGCGTATCTTGAACCTAGAGGTAACCATGGACAATGAAAGCACACTCAGAAGACTAAAGACCGTTGAAGGACACCTGCGCGGAGTCATCCGCATGGTGGAAGAAGATGCCTATTGTATCGACGTGATCCGCCAGATACAGGCAGTAGAAGCCGCTTTAAATAAGGTGAGCGCACAGATACTTGAAGGACACCTGAACTCCTGTGTCACAACTGCCATTCAGGGCAATGATAAGAAAGAACGTGAACGGGTGTTGAAAGAAATTACCGAAGTGTTTGAAATGTCCACAAAAGTTTAAAACCCTTTAGGAGTTGACGAATATGTTGTTAAAGAAAGTTTTACCAGTAGTTATATTTGCAGCACTTCTTTCCGCTTGTGCAGGCGGATCGGCGCCCACCAAAGTCACTGTGACGATGACGGAATTCGGCTTCGAGCCCAATGTCATCAATGTGACTTCTGGCTCACCGGTTGAGTTGACCCTCGTCAACGATGGCGCGATCGAACATGATTTTGTGATCGAAGTCATTTCGGTGACGGATGTTTCCAGCTCCAATTCAGGTGAACATCACATGGCTACCGATGAACATTCAGAGTACGACTTGCACACATCCACCGCCGCGAGTGAGACCAGTACGCTCACGTTCACACCCAGCGAGCCTGGTACCTATAAAATTATTTGCTCCGTTCCCGGTCATCTCGATGCCGGTATGACGGGCGAGTTAATTGTCAAATAAAAATAACAAATTCAAGGAGAAAAAAACATGACCACAGTTACTTATTCCGTTCCCGCCATCCATTGCGGACATTGCACCCACACCATCGAAATGGAAGTCGGTGAATTGCAGGGCGTTCAAGCTGTGAAGGCTGAAGAAGCCTCCAAGAAGGTAACCATCACTTTCGATGCCCCCGCTGATGAAGCAAAGATCAAGGCATTGCTCGCTGAGATCAATTACCCTGCTGAAGGTTTGATCACTTTGTAATCACGTTATACGTATCACGAGTTACGGATCACATGATCCGTAACTCGTAAGGAAGTTTCAATGGCTGAAACAAAGCAACTTACACTCCCCATTACAGGCATGACCTGCGCCAACTGTGTTGCCACCGTGGAACGCAATTTGAAGAAGCTCGATGGCGTGGATAATGCCGTAGTGAATCTCTCTTCTGAACGCGCTACTGTGGACTTTGACGCATCCAAATTAGGATTAGGTGATTTCATCACCCGCGTCAACCGCGCCGGGTACGGGGTTGCCACCGGTGAAGCGGATCTCGTCATCAAGCGTTTGTCTGATGATAACGATGCCCGCCGCCTTGAGAAAGCCCTCGTCAAACTCGACGGCGTTCTTGAAGCACAAGTGACATTTACGACTGAAAAGGCACGCGTCAAGTATGTGCCGACCATTATTACGCAAGCTGAATTACGCCGTGCTGTTTCCGCTGCTGGTTTCGAAGCGATGGAACTGGGCGGTGCGGCAGAAGATGCCGAAGCGATGGCGCGCGAACATGAGATCAACGAACAACGCCGTCTGCTCATCATTGGTTTGATATTTACAGTCCCGCTCTTTGTTCTTTCCATGAGCAAAGATTTCGGGCTGCTTCCTGATTTCTTCTACACTGGCACTACCATGGAAGGGATGCGTGATGCCCAACCTTGGTTTGGCTGGCTAATGTTGGCACTGGCTTTGCCGGTGCAGTTCTATGTGGGCTGGCAATATTATGTTGGCGCGTTCAAAGCGATCCGCAATAAGTCTGCGAACATGGACGTGCTCATTGCGATGGGCTCCTCCGCTGCATTCTTCTACTCCCTGCCGATCACCTTCGGTTGGCTGATGGGACATGTCTATTACGAAACGGCGGCGGTCATCATCACGCTCATCAAGTTGGGCAAGTTCCTCGAAGCCCGCGCCAAGGGACGCACCTCTGAAGCCATCAAGAAGCTGATGGGTCTGCGTGCCAAGACCGCACGTGTCATCCGTGATGGTGTGGAGACCGAAGTACCCGTGGACGATGTCCGCGTTGGTGACGTAGTCATTGCCAAGCCAGGCGAGAAGATCGCTGTGGACGGTGTGGTGGTTGAAGGACGCAGTGCCATTGACGAATCCATGCTGACGGGCGAGTCGCTGCCGGTTGAAAAGAAACCCGGTGACCCGGTCATCGGCGCGACGCTCAATAAACTGGGCATGCTCAAATACGAAGCCACCAAAGTTGGAAAAGAAACCGCCCTGGCTCAGATCATCAAACTTGTGGAGGATGCGCAAGGCAGCAAGGCTCCCATCCAGAAAATGGCGGATCAAGTCTCAGCCGTGTTCGTTCCCATCGTCATTGCCATTTCCGCGCTGACATTTTTAGGTTGGTACTTCTTCGGTCCGCAATTGCCGATCAATTCGGATATTGATAATTTCACCCGCGCGCTCATTTATACCGTCGCGGTGTTGGTCATCGCTTGTCCATGCGCAATGGGGCTTGCGACTCCAACCGCCATCATGGTGGGAACGGGCAAAGGCGCTGAAGCGGGCATCTTGTTTCGAAATAGTGAAGCCCTTGAACGTGCAGGCAAAGTCTCTGTAGTTGTGCTGGATAAAACCGGAACGATCACGAAGGGACAGCCTGCGGTGACGGATATTGTGACCGCAGACAATGGACGATTGACCGCGGACGAACTGCTCCGCTTGGCAGCGAGTGTTGAGAAAGGTAGTGAACATCCTCTCGGTGAAGCGATCTGGGCTGAGGCGACGACTCGTGGTTTGAGTTTGGTCGAACCGGCTGGGTTCAAGGCAGAGGCTGGGCATGGCGTTCAAGCCGAGGTCGAAGGTAGAAGCGTGATGGTCGGGAACAAGAGAATGTTCGAGGCGAGAGGAATCTCCCTGGGCAGTCTTGAATCCGAAGTATCTCGCCTGCAATCTGAAGCGAAGACAGCCATGTTGGTTGCCATTGATAACACTGCTGCAGGCATCATTGCGGTGGCTGATACCATCAAAGACAGCTCGAAAGATGCGATCGCTGACCTGCACAAGATGGGTTTGAAAGTTGCGATGATCACCGGTGACAACCAGAAAACCGCCGAAGCCATTGCGAAGCAGGTTGGAATTGATG
>JBEBCV010000175.1:0-6986 GCA_041157505.1 Chloroflexota bacterium
ACGAGATAATCTCCTGCCGAGATAATGGATGATCTAAGTGCACTGTTCGCCAGTGGAAGGACCTCTGGTGCATTCGCCGAAACAGCCGTTGGGCTGGGAAGAACTTCCGGCACAATCACCTGTGCTTCAGGCTGATCGGAATTGCTCCAAAGATAGGTGATACCCGCCAAAGCAAGGAGGGCAATAAAGATGGGGATGATTTGCTTACGCATGATCGTTGACAATAAAGTGAAAATTACCTGTTGATTAAGTCGTGCAATGATAGATCTGCCAGCGAAGAGACGGTCAGATCGCCTTGCACGTTCATCTTTGCCGTAAGCGGATTCGGCACCGCCACCACAAAAACACCAGCTCGTTTCGAAGCAAGCACACCATTGGGAGAATCTTCAAAGACCACGGCTTCGGTCTTATCTACTTGCAGGGTTTCCAACGCCTTCAAATAAATATCGGGGTGAGGTTTTGTTCTGCCGGGAGCCACATCATCCTGACAGATGATGTGATCGAATTGATGATAGATATCCAAACGTTGCGCATGCGTATCCACCCAAGAATGCGGCGAACTGGAACCAATGGCAACTTTCAAGCCATTCTCTTTTGCCGAGCCGATCATATCCATAATGCCGGGCATGATGGGGTTGGAATGGATGATCGCATCCGCTTCGAGCCTGTAGCGAGCTTTGAGGGAAACAGGATCCAGCCGTCCCTGAGTCAGAAGCGAAAGGTTCTGGGCGGGGTCAAAGCTTGAGATGCCGTATCCGCCTACGGTCTTTTCCCATTCTTCCACGGGGAGTTCAAATCCATGTTCTTTGTAAATAGATTGCCAAACCAAAACTTCGGGTGTCTCAGTATCGAGGATCAGCCCGTCGAAATCGAATATAAGAGCCTTAATCATTTTATGGAAACCGCCTGACGAAATCTGAAATTGCTTCCCAAATCTTTATATCGCTCACCCCTTCGGTGTTGATGATATTCAACACGTTGACGACCGCCGAACGCATGGCGCGGTATTCGCGCTGGGCATCGGCATCGGTATGGAAAAAACGTGTGTGGTCCATCCAGCCGTAAATATGAAGCGACACCGATACATAACTATTACCGCGTTTTAGTGTGATGCGTGCATCATCTTCGTGAGCCTCATCTGAAAGGATCAAACCACCCTCAGGACTGGTCGTACCAATGGTTCGTCCTTTGTTGTATATTGTCCAATCACTCATCCGTATCCATTCTACTCATTTGTGTGGGTTGAATGCGCGCATTCGAAGGCACCACACGGGCTGGCACACCCTCCTTCAACAAACGTGCCAGATATTTCACCATCACTGCCTGCCGCGGTGAAGCGTTTGCGCCAAGGTCTTCAAGCACAGGTTCAAGCCATGCTTGATACGACCTCACATTCAAGTATACAGGACGTCCGCGGCGATCAGGCAAACTTGAGATCAATGAAACGATCTTCTCGCTTACATCGCCTTCATCTGGAAGGATCCATGGTGTCAGCACCACACCGTACACACCATAATTGACACTCGCAAAACAATAACCATCGGTGTGAATGAAACCATTCGGGAGTCGCGGTGCCGGGTCAACGGGATGCAGCAATTGCGGGACGATCTGATAATGCATACGTTGAATGGCAGGCAGGTCGATGGACTTCACACGCCTCCAACCCGTACTTGGGCTTGATTCTGTTTTCTGGATGTGACTCGCATTCCAAATCCTTTGCCAGGCATAAACAGAGAACCCTGATTTCCGCAACGCCATGAAGACATCACTGGTCTCATCCACTTCGGCAATGACATGAAATGCCTGCCACTCACCAGCATGAGCCGTGAGGTGTTCGATCAGTTCGGGTAAATAAGGGCTGTTGAGGTTGAACGATGGCGCCAGATACAAAAGTTTGGCAAATGTTTCCCCATGTGTGTGAATGATGCCGCCCAATAAAGTTGTATCGTCGCTATTCTTAACTGCCGCATACAAATGCCGTGCCGGGTTTATATACGCCAGCAAACCCATCGCGCCGAGGGGATGTCCGCGCGTAAGTGCACGTGTGCTATCGAGGGTCAAAACATCGTTACGATAGCGGGCGATGGTGGGAAGGTCAAGAAGGTCGAGAGGACGAATGGTCATATATAGGGGCGTGGAGACCGCGCCCCTACAAATATATCACGATGCTAATGAGACGAAATACTCGTGGAAGCGGGTATCATCCGTCAATTCAGGGTGGAAGGATGTCGCCAACAAACGCCCCTGTTGCGCGGCAACGATGCGTCCATCTTCCAGGGCAGAGAGCACTTTGGCATCTCCGCTCACAGATTCGATGATCGGCGCACGAATAAAGACGGCATGGTAAGGATGCTCTGTCTTGGTCGCTTTGTATAACTCTTCGATCTCAAGATCAGTTTCGAACGAATCGACCTGACGACCAAAGGCATTGCGTTTCACCTTGATGCTCATCAAACCGAGCAAAGGTTGGTCCCGTCCAATATCATTGGAAAGGAAGATCGCACCGGCACAAGTTCCCCAAACTGCGTGAGATTTTCCAAACTCACGCAGCGGGTCCATCAAGTTATACGCCACTGCCAGTTTACCGATTGTCGTCGACTCGCCGCCGGGAATGATGAGCCCATTCAACCCATCCAAATGTCTGGGCAGGCGCACTTCCACAGCCTCCACGCCGATCTGTTTCAGCATGGAGATGTGCTCTGCAAAATCACCTTGTAAAGCTAAAACACCGATTTTCATTTTTCAAACCATCGACAATAGACCGTGGACGATGGACAAAGACCATTCCATGGTCAATCGTCCATCGTCCGTTGTCTAATTACCAACCGCGTCCGGCGATCTTTTCGCCTTCGGGCATCTGCGAAACATTGCGTCCGACCATGGCTTCGCCGAGGTTCTTGCTCACTTCCGCGAGAATGGAAGCATCCTGATAGTGAGTCACGGCCTTGACGATGGCAGCAGCACGCTTGGAAGGGTCACCTGATTTGAAGATGCCTGAACCAACGAACACACCGTCCACGCCAAGCTGCATCATCAATGCGGCATCAGCAGGGGTCGCCACGCCGCCCGCGGCAAAGTTCACCACCGGCAAACGACCAAGCTCTTTCACTTCCTTCACCAATTCATACGGCGCGCCGTTGTTCTTGGCAAAGGTCATCAATTCTTCATCGCCCATTACAGTCAACTTCTTGATGTCACCGATCACGGTGCGGGCATGGCGTACAGCTTCCACCACGTCACCAGTACCAGCCTCGCCCTTGGTACGGATCATCGCAGCACCTTCGCCGATACGACGAAGTGCTTCACCGATGTTGCGGCATCCGCAAACGAACGGTACTTTGAAGTTGTGCTTCAAGATGTGATGGTCTTCATCCGCCGGGGTGAGCACTTCGGATTCGTCGATGTAGTCAATACCGATCGATTCAAGAATCTGCGCTTCCACAAAATGACCGATGCGGCACTTCGCCATCACCGGGATGGAGACTGCATCCATGATCTTGAGGATCATATCGGGATCACTCATGCGAGCCACGCCGCCATCCGCGCGGATATCAGCAGGCACGCGTTCGAGCGCCATCACTGCACAGGCACCCGCATCTTCAGCGATCTTCGCCTGTTCGGCATTCACCACATCCATGATGACGCCGCCCTTGAGCATTTGCGCCAACCCTTTTTTCTCGGTCCAAGTTCCAGTCTTTGCTTGCATAGTACTCTCCTACATAAGAATATGTTTGATTGGATTCTAGGACGAAATTGGCTGATGTTAAGAGCCAATAAATACCAATAAGTTGCCAGCCACTTTTCTTCCATAAAGCGCTTTGGCGGGTAATTGTCCTTATGAGACAAGCTGGTTGGTGATATATTCACCGTACCAATGCGATTTGGAGAGACAAAATGCGCATCCCGCTTGACCATAAAAGTAGTATTCCCCTTTATCAACAGATCGAAGATCATCTTCGTAAAAGTATCCTTTCCGGCAACCTGCCAGCCGATACACGTCTGCCCGCCAGCCGTCAACTCGCGCGTGATCTCGGAGTGAATCGCACCACAGTTGAAAACGCCTACTCCGCTTTGGAAGCGGATGGCTTGGTGTTTTCAAAAATGGGAAGCGGCACTTATGTGTTGTCGGTGTATCCGATCCCTTCCATTCCGAAAAATAATTCAGATGCTTTGCCGCTCTGGCAAATGAACCTGCAAAAAAATGTTTTCGCCACCTCAGACACCGCCGAAGATATGCTGCAAGCAGGGGGGCATCCACACCCGATCAACTTTGCCAGCGGCATCAGCGATGCGCGTCAATTCCCGGTGGAAGAATTTCGCAAGGTCATTCAATCTGTGATGCGACGTGACCAGATCGACGCGCTTGAATATGGCGAACGCCGCGGCTATGCTCCCTTGCGTGAAGGAATTGCCCGCATCCTCGCCAGCCAGGGCTTGCAGACTCATCCCGAAAACATTCTCATCACTGCAGGCTCGCAACAAGCGATCTTTCTAGCGTCTCAAGTTTTGTTGAAGCCCAATGACATTGTTCTCGTCGAAGACCCCACATACTCAGCAGCTCTTGACCTGTTCCGCACCCTTGGATTTCAGATCGTTGGTATCCCTGTTGACAGCCAGGGCATGCAAGTAGAAAAGCTGGAAACACTTTTACAGCAATATCATCCCAAACTGATTTACACCATTCCAAATTTTCACAACCCAACGGGGACATGTCTCAGTAGTGCGCGCCGCCGTGAGTTGATTCTATTGGCTGGCAAATACAACGTTCCCATTCTCGAAGATGATTTCGTAGGTGACTTGCGCTATGAAGGTCACTCACAACCTTCACTCAAGTCATTAGACCCGGGTGGGCAAGTCATCTACGTCAGCACCTTTTCTAAAATGCTGATGCCCGGTCTACGCGTGGGCTTCATCGTCGCAGATGGACCTGTCTACGATAGTTTGCTCAACTTCAAACGTCTCAGCGATCTGGCAACTTCCACGTTGATCCAACGAGCGCTTGATGCCTACATGACAGTGGGGCGGTACCAAACGTACCTACATCGATCCAATCAAATATTCCGCGCGCGGCGAGATGCCATGTTGGATGCCATCAAAAAACATTTGCCAGGCAGCGTCAATTTTGAAGTACCCAAAGGCGGCTTGTTCATTTGGCTGCAATTGCCCAAGTCCATTTCTGCGAATGAGTTGCTGCCAATGGCGTGCAAAGAAGGTGTAGCCTTTTCACCCGGCAATTCCTTTTTCATCGATGGCATAAGCGGTGATGATTGGATCCGTCTCAACTTTGCGGCTCAACCTGTAGAAGAGATCGAAGAGGGGATCAAGAGATTGTCATCAGCGTTGAAGAAGATGAAGCCAAAGAAAAAGTGAAACGACTTATAGGGAGTTTGAGGAAATCCTCAAACTCCTTTTTTTATTCGCAGAGGGCTTGACTTAAAGTCCTTAAGTGCTACAATTCAATCATTGATACAATTAGTACAATTTTAGGATACATTATGTCTGAAAAGAAACTCACCCTGCAGCTCGACTTTCATTCTGGTCTGCCAATCTATACCCAGATCGTCAATCAAATTCAAAGTCAATTGGCAAATGGGATATTGAAGCCAGGAGACCAGTTACCAACGGTGCGAGCATTGGCATCAGAATTGAGGGTCAACTTCAACACCGTGGCACGCGCTTATCGTATATTGGATGAAGCAAGAATCATTTCCACTCAACAAGGGCGCGGCACATACATTACTGAGATCCCACCGCCAGAGGTAACAGAAAAGCTGCGGCAGGAATCGCTCTCTGAACTTACACAACGATTTATTGGAGAAGCATACCGATTGGGTTTTTCAGAGCGTGAAGTCAGCCAGATGGTTAGAGACAGTTTGAAGTCTTGGAAAGAAGCGAAGCAAGTCAAAGAGGAAGAATAAGTTATCAAGTTAGGAGAATATAACTATGAGTACAAAACCATTGAAGTCATTGTTTCAAAATAAAAAAGATGATCAGCATATTTCACCAATAGCAGGAACCTTGTTTGGGATTGCATTGGTCATTGCAGTTCTTGGGGCAGCATTTGGTGATGGAAGATTTTCAGAGTTCATCATTGGCACGTGGGTCATCAGCTGGCTCTTGATCGGCACGTATCTTTTGTATGCCATCAAAGTAGCATCACAATGGCAAAAAGTTGTGGTGCTGCGCCTTGGCAAATTCCGCGGGCTGAAAGGTCCCGGCTTGTTCTGGATCATTCCGATCATGGACTCAACGCCATCCTGGATCGATCATCGTGTGATGGTCACACCGTTTGCCGCGCAGAAAACACTGACGAAAGACACTGTTCCTGTCGATGTAGATGCTGTACTCTTTTGGGTCGTGTGGGATGCTGAGAAAGCCGCACTGGAAGTGGAAGATTATCGCGCCGCAGTGGACTGGGCTGCCCAAACTGCATTACGCGACATTATTGGCAAAAAGATGCTGGCTGATATTCTGGTTGGACGCAGTGCCATTGACAAGGAACTTCAGACAGTGATCGATGAACGCACCACACCTTGGGGCGTGACTGTGCAGTCTGTGGAGATTCGTGACATCGTTATTCCGCAAGATCTGGAAGATGCCATGTCTCGTCAGGCGCAGGCAGAACGTGAACGCCAGGCACGTGTGATTCTCGGCGAATCTGAGAAGCAAATCGCCGAGTCTTTTGCGGAAGCATCTCAAGCCTATATCAGCAATCCAACCGCTCTGCATTTGCGCGCGATGAATATGCTCTTCGAAGGTTTGAAAGAAAAAGGCGCTTTGGTCATCGTACCATCCTCGGCAATCGACACCATGAACCTCGGCGGATTGAGCGGCATGGTTTCGCTGGCACAAAATAATTTACCGAAAGAAAAGTGATCTCGTTTCACGTGAAACAGATTTAGAAAGGAAATCAAAATGTCAACAAACACTACATCCATCATTGTGCTTACCCTTATCGCGATCGCGGTCATTGCCGGTGCATTGTT
>JBEBCV010000176.1:0-17241 GCA_041157505.1 Chloroflexota bacterium
TCTTTCTTTTCTTTTTTCTTTTTGGCATCCTCATCCACCATGATGTCGATCGCGACGGCAATAGCCAGGATTAGAACATCGTTCTGTCCGTCTTCGATCTCCACCCCATAGGTGTCTGCAAGGGTCAACCAGCGTTTGGAGACTTCAGCTACTTTGTTGCGTCCGTCCTTGATGGTGTACTCATGAGCAAGGAAGTCACCCTGCACATCAAGGTCGGGGCCATTCTTAACTTTCACATCCCACCGGTCACGGAGAGGGGTGATCAGCGCCTTTTTGATGGTCGCCAGGTCTTTGCCGTCTGCATCCTCCACCACCATCGTATCTTTGATGGTCAGCAGTCGTTCCTGTATCTGAGCTAATTTTTTTCCTTTGGCATCTTCGAATACCAGCGTCTTACGGATTCGCAGAACTTTTCCATCCACTTTGAATACTTTCTTGCCTTCTTCGTTCTCGATCCAGAAATCATCCCCAATAGAGATGAGGTTTTGGCGGATCTTATATCGATTGGTCATGGCAGAATTCCTTTTTCTGGGAAAAAATTTTCAAACAGTATAATACATTCACCATTTTACTCAGTAAACATTTTAATTGTAAAAAATGGTTTCAGTTACAATCTGTCTCATCGTATCTACATATTCCCTGAAGGAATTCCATAAAACATGATCCCCGGTCTTGATGGGCTGCGCGCTCTTGCAATTTTCACTGTCCTTGGTTCTCACACAAAAAATTATGATTTTGGTTGGATGGGTGTCCAATTCTTTTTTGTATTATCAGGTTTTTTGATCACTGGCATCCTCCTGCGCATGAAAGAGAACCTGCCAGCTCAGCAATATTTCAAATCGTTCTATGGCAGAAGGTTTTTACGGATTTTCCCGCTTTATTATTTTTATTTATTTCTGCTTGGCTTGGCTGCCTGGCAAACAGATATGATCCCTTTCAAGTTCATTCAACGAGAGATCGAGGCGAATGTACAACCACAATTGCCTTATGCCTTCCTGTATGTATATAACTTTCTACACGCCACTGAAGCGTATCACCATACTCCCTTCCTATCGCATCTATGGTCACTGTCGGTGGAAGAACAGTTTTATATCATCTGGCCGTTGATCCTGTTCCTAACTCCTAAAGAAAAAATGAAGGGACTGTTCTTAACTGCCATTGCCCTTGGACCGGTCTTGCGGTGGATTACATATTTTGTTTTCCGTGCTGAAATCATCCCTGGGTTGCTGCCCTCTCCGCATCTGGCAGTATATGTTCTGCCTTTTTCACATATTGATGCGTTTGCGATCGGTGCATTTGTTTCTCAATTCTCCCTCCCAAAACCACGAGTACAACTCGCTGTATTGGCTGTTCTCATACCGGCTCTTGGCTTCGCAACCCAATACTTTGCTTTTGGGGAGATCCGCCCAGATACATTGGGATATGAATTCACTCTGACCAGTTCTTATAAATTCATTTGTGGATATTCACTATTGAATTACTTTTTTGCGTTGATCGTCCACGCTGTACATCGTACCGAAATGTGGACCCGTTTTCTTGAATTACCGATCATGCGTTATCTAGGGAGAATCTCGTACGGAATGTATGTGTATCACTATGCAGTTATTTGGTTCATAATCCAGGTACAGAATAAGAATCGCGAGATCCTTGATCTATCCATCAATTATGGCATGGCAAGGACATATATTATCTCTCTTGTAATGACCATCCTGGTTGCCTCGATCAGTTTCCACTTGCTTGAAAAGCCGATCAATGATCTAAAAGACAAGCTTTTTCCCTTGCAAAGTTCAAGTTAACTGATAAGAGAAAGGTATTATCTTAAGATCGTCAAAAAAGTTTTGTTGACGACAACCGCAATGGTATAAATCCAGCCAAGGGTTAATTCACCTGCAGCAAAAAGCGCGAAAGCACCTGAAGAAAACAGGACCAATTCCAACGTCAAGAAGGAAGCGCCGTGTAAGGGACGAGTCGCTTTGGGGGAGAGAAAGGTTCCCCACAGGATGGCGATCAAAAGCGGGAGTCCAATTCCAAACAGGATCTTGAGCACCCAGCCTGATTGGGTCTTGAATCCCCAATACCCCACTGCGGCGAGCATGCAAAGTTCCAATAAGAATCGAAGCGCCAAATTAAATAGTTTGAAAGTATTCATAATTAAGTCCTGGGTATTTTTCGCAACCATCTACATCAAAACAAATGACTAGTTTCATAGGATAAGCTGTCAGAAATATTTTACCCATTTTCTTCGTTTATTAATTTCACATCAAAGGAGGAACCATGTCTTTAAAAGTTTCTGTGTACATTGCAACCAGCCTCGATGGCTTCATTGCCCGCAAGAACGGTGACCTTGATTGGCTGCCCACCCCCACCGAAGGCGGCGAAGATTTCGGCTATGCTCAGTTCATGTCCACGATCGATGCTGTGGTGTTGGGACGTAACACATACGAGAAAGTACTCAGCTTTGGCGGCTGGCATTACGATAAGAAAGTATTCGTGCTCTCCAGCCGTAGGTTGAACATTGCCCCAGAGTTGAGCGAAAAGGTTGAAGCGCTTCATCGATCTCCCCGAGAGTTGATCCACGAACTTGAGCAGCGCGGCATCGGACATATTTACCTTGATGGCGGTGTGACCATCCAACGCTTTTTACGCGAAGGCTTGGTAAACGAAATGACCATCACCACGATACCCATTCTGATCGGCGAAGGTCTACCCTTGTTCGGTGCATTAGAAAAAGATATTCCGCTGCAATTGATGGAATCAAGTTCATTCTCGAATGGATTTGTTCAAAATAAATATAAAGTTTTATCGTAAAAGAAAAGAGCGTGATGTACATCACGCTCTTTTGATTCGGGATCACAGCTTCAACTGTTCTATCGCCGAGCGGACCACGCTGGCGCTATGTTGTAATGCGCTTAATTCATTCGGGTCTAAATTGGGGAAGAAGGTTTGGATGATGCCCTCCCCACCAACCAAATTTGGCAGAGAAACGGTAACGTCTTTGACACCAGCTACATCTGGCATGGGCGTACAAACCGTCAGAATGGAACGTTCGTCTTGCTGAATGACCTCCACAATGCGGGCGATAGCGCTGCCAATGCCATAATAGGTGGCACCTTTGCCGTCGATGATGTGATACGCCGCGCGGCGGACTCTTGTATCAATATCTTCGTAATCATCGGGGCAGATCGAGATATCATCATCTGAACAAAATTCATCAAGCGGGATGCCACCCACCGATACAAGCGACCATGGTAACACTTCTGAATCGCCATGCTCGCCGAGCACATAGGCATGGATGTGTTGAGAATCCACGTTGAGGTGACGCCCTAGTAAAGTTCGCATGCGAGCCGTATCGAGAGTCGTCCCGGTACCGATCACACGATTGGACGGCACTCCCATTTTGGCGGCGTAATGAGCCGCGATGTGTGTCATTACATCGACTGGATTTGTAGCGATCAATAAGATCGCGTTGGGAGCGTGCGTCAAAATATTTGGGATGACCTGCTCAAACACTTTTGCATTCCGTCCCAATAACTCTAAACGAGTTTCGCCTGGCTTTTGTCCCACCCCGGCTGAAACGACCACCACTTTGCAATCGGCAAGGTCCGCATAATCTCCGGCTGTGACCTCCAACTGATGAGCAAATGGCACGGCATGTAAAATATCATCTGCCTCTGCCAAAGCGCGCGACTTGTTCACATCCACCAAGACCACACGCCGCCCCACACCACGCATCACCAATGCATATGCAGCCGTCGCACCGACAAATCCGCTGCCGACGATTCCTGTCTTCATATCTCAGCTCCTCAATTTTAATAGTTGATCTCTCGTATCGATAACGCGGTAATTTTACTTGAACTCCCAGCGTATAATCAGGCAACAACTCACCCTTACGAGGAACCAATGGACACTTTATCAGAACGCCGCAAGGCGATTTTTTATCTCGTTATCACCGCCATTCTTTGGAGCTCAAGCGGACTTTTCGTAAAGATCCTGGATTGGCAGCCGGTTGCCATCCTTGCCGGACGAAGTTTCTTCGCCGCGATCGTTTTCCTCATCTATTTGCGGCGCATCCCGACTCGCTTTGGGCTGTGGCAGGTACTGGCAGCTTCGATGTTCATCCTGACCCAGTTCCTTTTCATTACATCCACCAAGTTGACCACAGCTGCCAATTCGATCTTCCTGCAATACACCGCGCCGATCTATGTGGTGCTGCTGGGATATTGGTTTCTCGGCGAAAAACCCTCTCGGACAGATTGGCTCGCAATGCTGGTCATCTTTGCCGGGCTGACCCTTTTCTTTGCGGACAAGCTCAGCCCGGAAGGGTTCTATGGCAACCTGCTAGCCATCCTGAGCGGTGTAACCTCAGCGATCATGATGGTTTCCTTCCGTGCACAAAAGGATGGCAACCCGGCGGAAAGCAACCTGATTGCCTTTCTCGTCACGGCGACATTCGGTTTGCCGTTCGTCCTCAAAGAAACATGGACGGTCAATAGCATTCTCATCCTTGCCTTCCTTGGAGTCGTTCAGATCGGGTTTGCTTTTATCTTTTTCACCAAGGGCATTAAACATATCCCAGCCTTGGAGGCGAATCTGATCGGTACGCTTGAGCCGGTTCTTAATCCGATTTGGGTGTTCTTGTTCTATGGCGAAAGCATGGGTAGGTTCGCTTTGGTCGGCGGATTGGTCGTTTTGGGTGGAGTCATCTTAAGTACGGTAGGAAGCGCCAGGGCAGCTGGTAGTTCAAAACCAGAGAAGGTATAGTAATTACCCTTGGACGGGATATAATGGAAATAGAAAACCATTTCTAATGCCAAATCTTTCTAAATCAAAATCCCCCAAGTCAAAAACAACCAAGAGTATTAAGTCTGGCACTGCGCTTTCCATCATCGGAATCGGTGCTTCAGCAGGCGGATTGGAAGCTCTAGAGGCATTCCTTTCCAATATACCCAAAAACAGCAACATGGCAATTGTCATCATACAGCATATGGACCCCTCACATAAAGGGATTTTGGTAGAAATACTTCAGCGTGTCACCAGCATGCAGATCTTTCAAGTTAAAGATCGGATGCGTGTTAAAGCAAATTGTGTTTATGTCATCCCGCCAAATAAAGACATGTCCATTCTGCATGGCGTGCTCCATTTATTGGAACCGGTCGCCCCGCGCGGATTGCGTTTGCCGATCGACCTTTTCTTCCGCGCACTCGCAGAAGACCAACAGGAGCACAGCATTGGTGTAGTGCTTTCTGGCATGGGGTCCGATGGCACCCTTGGGTCACGAGCGATCAAAGAAAAATCTGGCGCTATTTTTGTTCAAGATCCCACATCTGCCAAATTTGGGGGCATGCCCCACAGCATCATTGAAAATGGAATTGCAGATATCATCGCCCCGGCAGAAGAACTTCCAAACAAGATCATTGCATATTTGAACCACCCAAGGCTTTTAAAGAAAACTGACGCTATTCTTGAAAACAAGACCCAGAACTCTTTAGAAAAGATCTTGATCTTACTGCGCACACAAACAGGACACGATTTTTCGCTCTATAAAAAGACAACCATTTTCCGGCGCATCGAAAGGCGGATGAGCCTGCACCAGATCACACGCATCGAAACATACATCCGTTTTTTGCGCGAGAACCCGCAAGAGGGGAAAATCCTGTTTCAAGAGTTATTGATCGGGGTCACGAACTTTTTCCGCAACCCTGAAGCCTGGGAGCAATTGAGAAACGAGGTTCTCCCAGCACTCATTGCAAAAGTTGATCCGAATCAGACCCTGCGTGCATGGGTGCCTGCCTGCTCAACCGGAGAAGAGGCGTATTCGCTCGCCATACTTTTCAAAGAAGCTGTAGAACAGACCAAACCAAAGAAAAACATCTCTCTTCAGATCTTCGCCACCGATCTCGATCAAAACGCGATCGATAAAGCACGCGAGGGGATTTTCCCTGCCAATATCGCCGCTGATGTTTCGACAAAACGACTCGACCGTTACTTCCTTAAAGTGGATCGAGGGTATGAAATAGCCAAATCGATTCGTGAGATGATCATTTTTGCACCGCAAAACATCACCATGGATCCGCCTTTCACCAAACTAGACCTGATCAGTTGTAGAAACCTGCTCATTTATTTAACCCCAGAATTACAAAAAAAGATTTTGCCGCTCTTTCATTACAGCCTCAAACCAGACGGATTTCTGTTCTTAGGGAATGCAGAAACGATCGGCTCTCACGCAAATCTATTCTCCCCCTTATCTGGAAAAAATCGTCTTTATCGACGGAAAGATTCGCCCATTAATTTTGGGCTGCCTGATTTCCCCACATCCTTTACCACCACTCAAACGGGCGACACCGCAAGGCCGATCAAATCTGTCAGCAGTTTACAGTCATTGGCAGATGACCTGGTCCTGCAAAAGTACGCCCCAGCTGCGATCATGACCAATGAGAATGGTGACATCCTCTATGTGAGTGGAAAAACTGGAAAATATATTGAACCCGCTGCGGGCAAAGCGAACTGGAATATCTTCGTTATGGCGCGGGAAGGAATTCGTTACGGAATATCCAGCGCATTCCAAAAAGCGGTTCGAACCAAAGAGATCGTCACCCTTAAAAATATAGAAGTAGAAGCCGTCACTGGGAAACAATATCTTAACATCACGGTCCAGCCGATTAAAGGCGCAGGGAGCCTGAACGGTATGGTGATGATCGTTTTCACAGATATCGCAGCAAAACCCGGGACAACCAAGACCAGTAAGATCCACAAAGATGTGGAACGGATGGTAGAATTGGAGCGCGAACTGGATCGCGCTCATATGGAAGTTCAAAGCATTCGAGAAGAGATGCAGACCTCACAAGAAGAGCTCAAATCTTCGAATGAAGAATTGCAATCTACAAATGAAGAACTTCAATCTACGAATGAAGAGTTGACCACCTCGAAGGAAGAACTGCAGTCCATGAACGAGGAATTACACACGGTAAACCATGAACTGCAAGCCCGGTTGGATGAACTCTCTCATGCGAACAACGATCTTAAGAACCTATTGGATAGCACCGACATTGCATCGCTATTCCTCGATGACGATCTGTGCGTCAGGCGTTTCACCAGCGAAACCGGAAAGATCACCAAATTGATCCCCAGCGATGTTGGGCGCCCGATCACGGATATAGCATCCACCTTGATCTATCCGGAATTGGCAGAGGATGCATACGAAGTCTTAAGGTCGCTGACAAAGATCGAAAAACAGATCCCATTACCGAACGGACACTGGTACACCGCCCGTATCACGCCGTATCGGACGTTTGAAAACATGATAGATGGTGTGGTGATCACCTTTACGGACATCACTGCCTATAAAAATATGGAAACTGAACTCATAAAGTTGAAGGAAGAGCTGACCAAACCAAAGACTGGATAGGAGCAGCAACCATGAAACTTCCCCCTGCAGACCCGGATAAAAATCCTGGTTTACGTAAAAAAGCGAAAAAAATCTTAAGCGGCCGAAAAACGGGGGAACCAAAACTCATGGGAGGGGATCTTAAGAGGTTACTTCATGAATTGGAAGTGCATCAGATCGAACTGGAACTACAAAATGAGGATCTGACCCAAACCCGTTCAGATCTCGAGACGGCTCTTGCCAAATATACAAACTTGTATGAGTTCGCGCCAGTGGGCTACATCACAGTATCACGAAGAGGAACGATCCAGGAAGCCAATCTGGTTGCGATAAGATATTTTGGGGTGGAGCGCTCAGTTTTACGGAACAAACGCTTTGGGCGATATGTAACCAGTGAATCCCTCCAGATCTTCAACTCTTTTCTTGAACAACTTGCCATAGGGAATGGGAAAAAATCTTGCGAGTTGGCACTTGTTGGCATTAATAATGAACCCAATTGGGTACAAATAGAGGGGACATGTTTCGAGGGCAGGGATATCAGCCGCCTCACTCTCACAGATATCAATGAACGAAAAAAAGCAGAACGGACCATCCAACAACGTGTAAAAGAATTGGAATTGCTTTATGAAAGCGGGCTGGCTCTCAGCCAGCTGCTCGACACGAAGGAAATTGCGGCGAAGATCATCGATCTGCTTGAACATCGAATGAACTGGCATCATGTCATGATCCGGTTATTTAATGCAGAAAAAGGTGAACTCAAGATAATTTCGACAAGAAATAACGATGGAGCGGGTGCGAGTGCCACAGCATATCGGGAAGAGGAGTTGAATGATACGGTCTCCAAACCTGGTGAAAGTATGAGCGAAATGGTTTTCCTAACCCCAAAGACCGTTCGAACTGGTGACCTTTTAAATGACCCAAATTACAAAAGCGTTTTTTTTGGCATGCAGTCTGGCATTTATGCACCGATGCGGGCTGGCAACAAAGTGATCGGGATCCTCAGTGTGGAGAGTCGGAGATCAAATGCCTTTTCAGAAGAGGATGAACGACTTGTCTCCACACTTGCCAGCCAGGCAGCCATCACCTTTGAGAATGCCCGCCTTTTTCAAGCATCCAAGAAGGAGATCGTAGAAGGAAAAAAAGTTGAAGCACTCCTCTCAGAAGAAAAAGACCTATTAACGCACCTGGTGGAGGTACGCACGGCAGATCTGCTTACCATCAATGCAGAGCTGCAGGATGCACTTCGCACAAAAGATGAGTTCCTCGCCAGTATGAGCCATGAATTGCGCACGCCTCTTAGCAGCGTTTTGGGGCTTTCTGAGTCACTGCAACTGAATACGTACGGCGAATTGAATGAAAAACAGATCAAGGTCCTGGGAACAATCGAAGAAAGCGGTAAACATCTATTAAGGTTGATCAACGATATTCTCGACCTTTCCAAGATCAATGCCGGAAAGTTCGAAATATCTCTTGAGCCATTTTCGTTGGAAGAGATCTGTCAATCAAGCTTGAACTTGACAAAAGGCATGTCTGACAAAAAAAAGCAGCGTGTATCATTTTCATTCCCCAACAAGCCGATCATGATCCATGCAGATGCAAGGCGATTAAAACAGGCGTTCGTAAACCTCTTAAGCAATGCGATAAAATTCACTGCGGTTGGTGGCGAATTGGGGCTGGATGTACAGCTAAATGAAATAGAACGACAGGTAATAATAACTGTGTGGGATAAAGGTATAGGTATCAAGCCCGAAGAAATGCCAAAGCTATTCAAAGCGTTCACCCAGATCGATGCCAAGCTTTCCCGCCAATACGAGGGGACCGGGCTTGGTCTCTCTCTGGTAAAGGAGCTCGTGGAATTGCACCATGGGAATATTCACGTGATAAGCACGAACAACGAGGGAAGCAAGTTTTATATTACACTGCCCGTAATAGACACAAATATCAACACATCAGAAAATGGATGATATTTAGAGAAAAAATTCTCAGAGTGTCCTATTTTTTCACGACCCAAATCACATCCGGAATTTCTTGTCACGAAACACACAATGAAGAGATGAACCATGTCGATTGCGATCGTTACTGACTCTACTTGTGACCTCCCTCAACACGTTATCCAGAATGTAGGCATCAATGTTATTCCCCTGTTCATCAATATTGGTGATAAGGGGTATCTGGACGGTGTGGATATCACCCGCAAAGATTTTTACATAAACTTGCCGAGTTACACCACGCATCCCACAACCGGAACCCCGGGTATGGATGCATTCAAAAACACATATCAAACTCTGGCAGATCAAGGGTTTACCGAGATCTTATCCATTCATATTTCAGAAAAACTGAGCGCCACCGTGAATGTAGCGCGGAACGCTGCACAGGAATTCAAACAGATTCCTGTCACTGTACGTGATGCAGGTCAGCTTAGTTTGGGGACGGGTCTTCAAGTGGAACACGCCGCCCGCATGGCGGCAGAAGGCAAGTCGATGAAAGAGATCGAAGCCGCGCTGGATGATCTCAAGTCACGCACCTTTGTTGCAGCGCGGTTGGATACGCTTGAATTCCTACGGCGCAGCGGACGCATGAACGCTTTCCTTGCTGGTATTGGCAGTTTGTTACAGCTCAAACCGATCCTCACCATGCAAAATGGTCTGCCTGGCTCCGAACGGGTGCGCACCAGCCACAAAGCTGAAGCCAGACTCTTGAAGATGCTGGAAGAGCGTCAACCCATAGAGCATTTCTCTTTGCTGCATACCAATTCCCCTGAGCAAGCCATGGCATTTCATGAACAGGCTGCCCACTTAATCCCTGCTGAGATCACCTATTCCATGGATATCACTCCGGTCATCGGAGCGCATCTGGGTCCGGGGGCGGTTGGGTATGTGATCGTTTCGAAAAAGCCCGCATAAATTCGCGGAATCCTTAAAGTTGATTGGAAAAAACATGAATGCAGTCACCAAACGTTCGCTGATCGGAATCATCATTGTCCTATTGATCGCTGCCGGGCTGGCTTTTGCCGGGAGTCAGGGAGGCGTCACCATCAATGGCTTCCCGCTTTATGCGTTGTGCGTCATGCTGGCGTTCGTCATCCAGTGGGTCGCATTTATCCCAGCCTACCTGAACCAGACCGAGTCGTTCTTTGATCTGACAGGCGGGTTGACCTATATCATCGTCATTGTGACCGCGGTTGCCTTGAGTGGCGAAGTGGATGCCCGCTCTTATCTCTTGCTTGGCATCATCATGGTGTGGGCAATACGTCTCGCCTCCTTCCTCTTCATGCGCATCCGCGCTGCGGGAGAAGACCGCCGCTTCCGCGAGATCAAGCCGTCCTTTCCACGCTTCCTACTCACGTGGACCATTCAAGGTCTGTGGGTTTCGTTTTCAGTGGCGGCAGGGCTGGCAGCCATCACGTCCACAGTTCGGGTCGGGTTGGATGCGTTCGCGGTGGTCGGTTTCATCGTTTGGCTGATCGGCTTCGGCATCGAAGTCACCGCGGATCGGCAGAAAAGCGCATTCAATTCCATGCCTGCGAACAAAGGCAAATTCATCAACACGGGTTTGTGGTCATGGTCGCGACATCCAAATTATTTTGGTGAGATCGTGTTGTGGATCGGCGTTGCGATCATTGCTCTGCCCGTCCTGCGCGGATGGCAATGGGCGACCCTCATCTCCCCCATCTTTATCATTTTGTTGCTCACCCGTCTCAGCGGCGTACCGCTTTTGGAAAAACGCGCCGATGAAAAATGGGGCGGTCAGCCTGATTATGAAGCCTACAAGGCAGGGACATCGGTCTTAGTCCCAATGCCGCCGAAAAAATAAAAACCTATTTCGCTATCGTACAAACATAATTTTCCGTCATTGCGAGCCGCCGATTTTTCTTTTGGCGGCGAAGCAATCTCAGAATTAAGGCTGGGATTGCTTCGGGCAAGAACAAGAGCGCCCTCGCAATGACGGATATACAGTGACGAAATTGAGGAAAAGAAAATGAACATGAATATTGCCAAGGTCATTTCCGGTTTGGGCATACTCGCCATGACCGCTGTCTTGTTCTATGGCTTCACGGCCGGAGATTTCGGGAAAGACGGCGCCGCCCTGCTTCAAAACCCGTGGGGCATTGTTTCGATGGTGGACTTATACACCGGCTTCATCCTCTTCTCGGCATGGATCGTCTATCGCGAGAAGTCCATCGTCCGTGCGATCGTTTGGGTGGTCTTGATGATGGTGCTCGGATTCTTCGCTGGCAGTCTTTACGCTTTCCTCGCGCTCAACGACAGCAAAGGCGATTGGAAAAAATTCTGGATGGGGCAACACGCCAATGGGTAAACTGCAAGAACTCGGGGAGGAATTGCGAGGCGTTCTCTCCGGTCAGGGCTCAAGGCTGCTTGATTCATTTTTCCCGCCGCTGGTATTTCTGCTGGTCAATTCATTCGCGAATGTGGATGCGGCGCTTTGGGGCGCACTTGCCATCTCAGGCGGATTCGCCGCCTACCGCCTCATCCGCCGCGAGAACTTGACCTATGCTCTCGGGGGCTTGGGTGGAACGCTGTTAGCGGCTCTCTTCGTCAAGTTGAGCGGATCGGGTTCTGGATTCTTTTTACCCGGCTTCTTTTCTGGAGCCTCAACGGTGATCCTGTGCGTGGTGAGCGTGGCGTTCAACCGACCGATGGTAGCATGGTCCAGCTTCATTGCCAGACGTTGGGCATTGGATTGGTACTGGCATCCGCAAGTGTTGCCCGCCTACAACGAAGTGACCATTCTCTGGGCTGTGGCTTTCGCCGCACGCCTGACGCTTGAATTTTGGTTATACCAACAAGATGAGCTTGGCGCACTCGGCACCGTACGAATCTTCTTGGGCTGGCCGTTCATCGTTGTGCTGCTGATCGTCAGTTACATCTACGGACTGTGGCGGCTTGGGCAGTTAAAAGGTCCCAGCGTGGAAGAATTCAAAGCAGGCAAAACCCCGCCCTGGGAAGGTCAGAAGCGCGGGTTTTAGTATCTGTCTTAAGTTGATGCCGGTTCATAGATAGCTAGATCAAAAAAACAAAAACCGGTAGTGGCAAGACATGTACTTTGCCACTTGAATCCTCCTTTGAAATCATGCTACTGTATGGGTGAGTCTAATTGATGACTCCCGTTCAAAACAAAGGAGATGAGCTATGTCCAAAAAGATCCTTGTCCCATTGGATGGTTCGAAATTTTCAGAAGCCGTCCTGCCGCATGTACAAACGTTGGCGAAGAAAGAAGGGGCGGAGATCATCCTGCTAACAATACCTGTGATCCCAAGCGTGGATTTCATTGCCCGTAACCCCGGCTTGACCAGAAATGCAGTTGAAGAGACCGAGGTTACGACAGGAAAATACCTGCAAGCCAAAATCACCAATCTCAAAAAGAAAGGCTCAAAGGTGAAGGGCATTCTGCGCGAGGGACCGATCCCCGAGACCATTCTGGAAGTGGCGGATGAAGTCCATGCCGATATGATCGCCATGTGCACGCACAGCCGAACCGGCATCAACCGTTGGCTCATGGGCAGCGTGGCAGATGAAGTGGTTCACAATGCCCACGTGCCGGTCATTCTGGTCCATCCAAACTAGTGCAATCCAGATAATACAGCAAGACCTCCGAGGCAAACTCGGAGGTCTTGTCATTTTAACTACTGACAAATAAAGTAAAGGATGGAGCATTTACCGTTATACTTTTCATAACAAGCATTAAAGGTATCTCCCATGAAAACCGCAAACACACTCTATGTGACCAACCCAAAAGACTGGCGGAACTGGCTTAAGCAGCATTACAAAAGTGAAGCGGAAGTCTGGTTGGTCTACCCCAAAAAAGCGACCGGCAAGCCGCGCATCGAATACAACGACGCGGTGGAACAAGCTTTATGCTTTGGCTGGATAGACTCTATCATCAAGACCTTGGATGAAGAGCATACCGTCCAACGCTTTTCACCGCGCAAGCCCAATGCCAAATACTCGCAAGCCAACATCGAGCGCCTGCGGACCTTGGTGGCGCAAAAGAAGGTCATCAAGGAAGTAGCAGATACGTTGACCGAAATCTTGAACGCCGAATTCGTCATTCCACCTGATATTTTGAAAGCCATTCAAGCGGACAAAGAAGCCTGGAAGAATTTTCAAAGTTTTTCGGACGCGTACATTCGCATCCGCATTGCATTTATTGATAGCGCACGTAAACGTCCGGATGAATTCAAAAAGCGATTACGGCATTTCATTGAAATGACCGCGAAGAACAAGCATATCGGGTTCGGAGGAATTGAAAAACATTACTAAGCATCTGCTTCTTCTTCGCAAAAGATTATCGGTATCAGAGGAGTTTACAAATGAAAATCAGCGCCCACGTTGAAAACAGCCTGAACCAGCATCACGTCACATTGACCACGAACGGAAATTCCCATTCCATCAGCATTCCCCCAAAATCAAGCGGACTTGGCTCCAGCGCCAACGGCGGAGAACTGCTCTTCCTCGCGCTGGCGACCTGCTACTGCAATGACCTCTACCGCGAAGCCGCGAAACGGAACATTCAAATTGAAAAGTTGGAAGTAGAAGTGAACGGCGACTTTGGCGCTGAAGGCGAAGTCGCAACCAATGTGACGTATAAAGCCAAAGTCCATGCCAAAGGGACGGAAGAAGAGATCCGCGCTTTGATGGAGCATACGGACACGGTCGCAGAAATTCAGAATACGCTACGGATGGGAACCCCCGTAAAATTAAGTGACATCGAAATCGTCACAACTTGATCATAAGGTTTCGCCTTTTTCCAACATCTCCACAAATTGACGGATGCGCTTCTCGCGCGTCTCGGCTTTCTTTGCCGTCTCAATTCTGAATAAAAACGAATAACGTATCGAACCTGTCAATGTCTCAAAGAAGGCTTTGGCTTTCTTGTTCTTATTTAACGCGGACTGAAAATCTGCGGGCACTTCCATATTTTTCTGTGACGAATACGCTGCCGCCCAACGCCCGTCCTGCTTCGCCGCTTCGACCGCTTTCAAGCCTGCGGGTTTCATCTCCCCACTCGCGATCAAACCTGCCACCTTCTCAACATTGATCTTGGACCAAATACTCTTCGATCTGCGCGGCGTGAACTTCTGCAAAAAATATTGCTCGTCAAAACTCCCCTTCTGCCCATCGATCCACCCGTAGCACAAAGCGACATCCAACGCTTCGGCATAGGTGACCGTGGAAATCCCCGTCGCTTTCTTGGCGATCCTCAGCCACAGCCCTGCGGACTTGTCGTAATTCTTCGCAAGCCACTCTGCAAATTTCTTTTTCGATTCAAAGGGAAGGATGGGAAGCTCAGTTGAGGTAGGCATCGAATGATTTTAACTCACCCGATCCACCGAAGCGGGATGAAAGAGCTGCTATTGCCCTTGCACTTTAGAGACGGGAGTAAAATTTGAAATACTGTCATAAGAATTTCAGGCAAAGCTTAAAGGAGGCAATATGATCTACGCTTTTTCAGCTCTGATTTTCCTACTTGCTCTTTCAACCGGAATTCCCGCTTTTCTACTATGGCGGCGCATGGAAAGCATCCGCCGATTTAGTGAGACCACCTCCGGTGTCGTCCGCACGGTGGGACGTTCGAACCTCGGCTGGAATTTTTTGGGAGAAGTAGGCAGGTCTGCCCGCCCGTTGGTGGCGTTTCGCGTGGAAGACAAGGAGCATGAAGTGGAGATGACCGATACCAGCGGTTTTCTAAATCGCCGTTACGATGCGGGCAACACGGTCGAAGTTGTGTATCACAAAGAAAAGCCGTGGAAAGCTTATCTCACCTCAGAATGGAATTACACCCGCCGCGATCTGTGGATGGCTGCCGGGGAAATTATCCTCGCTGGTGTTTTATGGAGTGTTGGAATTTATTTTGGATTGCCGTTCTAAAAAATTTCACTTCACAAAAAAATGATAAGACCTCCGAGCAGACACCTCGGAGGTCTTACTTTCTACTCACTACTTTCTACACTCACTCCCCCGTCGGCACCCAGATATTCTTGACCTGAGTCGCCTCGTGCAGGAACTCGTGACCTTCGCCCTGCTCGCGGTCCATCCAATCGCGGGGCAGACCGTAGCCTGTCCATGTGCGCTTCATGTTCGCGGCGGACTCGTTCTCGACGTGGTAACTGCCTTCCGCCGAGCCGAAGTACCAGAGGGAGTCAACGTCTTCGTGTTGAACAAGCGTCTTGACCAGATGGTCACGGTCACCTGTGACGATGTTGACCACGCCGCCAGGCACATCGGAAGTGTCGAGCACCTGATAGAAGTCCATAGCGGAGAGCGGATATTTCTGGCTGGGGATCATCACCACGGTATTGCCGCGTGCAATCGCGGGAGCCATCAGCGAGATAAACCCAAGCAAGGGCATTTCATCGGGGCAGGCAATGCCGATCACACCGACAGGTTCATTGACTGCGACGGTGATTCCGCGCAGGGTGGTCTCTTGCACGGTGCCGCCGTATTTATCAGCCCATGCGGCGTAGGTGAATAATCTTTCAACAGACGCGTCCACTTCAGCTTGCGCGGACTTCTGCGTGCGTCCTGTCATTTCGACAATACGTTTTACAAATTCAGCATTGCGGGCATCGAGATTTTCTGCGATGAAATATAAAATCTGCGAACGGTTGTATCCATGACGCATCGCCCAGCCTGATGTCCGCGCTTTGTGTGCGGACTCGACCGCATCACGAATGTCCTTGCGATTGCCGTCACCGACCTGCCCGACAATCTTCCCTTTGGCGTTCAAAACCGTCGTGGTGTACGCGCCATCGGGTCGCACCTGCTTGCCGCCGATGTACATCTTTGGCGTGCGATCTATCGGCGGAAGCGAATGTCCATTTGACCGAGCAGTTGTCGGCTGAGAAGGAAGCGTTGGGGTGTGCGCTCCCCATTTTGAATCCACAGAAAATTCCGGGCGCGGACGTTCCATCCATTTCGGTCGCAGATATTCAAACAATCCTTCACGTCCGCCTTCGCGTCCGTAGCCCGACTCGCGATAACCGCCGAAGCCCGAAGCGCCGTCGAATTGATTGGTGCAGTTGACCCACACCGAGCCCGCCTTGATCTTGCTCGCGACATCGAGCGCGAGGTTGATGTTATCGCTCCACACACTCGCCGCGAGACCATAGCGCGTGTTGTTCGCAAGGTCGATGGCTTCGCTCGGCGTGCGGAACGTGAGCGAGACCAGCACGGGTCCGAAAATTTCTTCCTGCACAGTTGCGGCGGCAGGGTCAAGCCCCGTGATCAAAGTGGGTTTATAAAACAGTCCCTTTTCGGGCAGCGCGATGTTCGGCTGAAAACATTCACCGCCTTCGGCAATGCCCGTCTTCACCCAGCCATCGATCGTGTCCCATTGGCTTTGGTCAACGATCGCGCCCATGTCGATCGCCTTATCAAGCGGGTCGCCCACGCGCATGTGTTCCATGCGAGCCTTTAATTTTTGGATGAATTTCCCCGCGACATTTTCCTGCACGATCAGCCTTGACCCTGCGCAACAAACCTGACCCTGATTAAACCAAATCGCATCGACCACGCCTTCAACTGCTCCATCCAAATCGGCATCGTCAAACACGACAAATGGACTCTTGCCCCCAAGCTCGAGCGAGAGTTTTTTCCCAGAGCCAGCCGTCTGCTTGCGGAGTGTGCGCCCGACATCGGTCGAACCCGTAAAGGCGATTTTATCGACATCGGGATGTTCAACGATCATCGAGCCCGCGCTGCTACTTCCCGTGATGACGTTCACCACGCCAGCAGGCAATCCTGCTTCGGCGACAATTTCAGCGAACAATAATGCAGTAAGTCTTGTGTATGAAGCAGGCTTCAACACCACCGTGTTGCCCATCGCAATTGCAGGCG
>JBEBCV010000177.1:0-6992 GCA_041157505.1 Chloroflexota bacterium
ACTGTCGGCGATGTGCCCGTCCTCGCTTCACGTGTGACCTATGTGGGCGAACTCGGCTGGGAATTCTACTGCCCAATGGAATATGGTCTGCGTTTGTGGGATACGCTTTGGGAAGCAGGTCAACCCGAGGGCATGGTGGCAGGCGGATATAAGGCAATTGAGTCGCTACGTTTGGAAAAAGCCTATCGTTATTGGAGCGGCGAGATTTCTCCCGACTACACTCCGTATGAAGCGGGTCTTGGCTTTGCAGTGAAACTTGATAAAGGTGATTTCACCGGCAAAGAAGCTTTGGTCAAGCAAAAGGCGGAAGGTGTCACTCGAAAGTTAATCACAATGACTCTCGCGGATGACCGCACCATCGTCATGGGCAAGGAACCGATCCGTGTGGATGGCAAGATCGTTGGCTGGGTCGCCTCAGGCGGATTCGGCTACTCGGTTGCGAAATCCATTGCGTATGCATACTTACCGCTGGAATATTCCAAACCGGGAACAAAACTTGAGATCGAGTGTTTTGGTGAGCAAGTCGGCGCAGAAGTCACTCAAACTGTTTTGTGGGATCCGAAGAACGAACGAATTAAGGCGTAAATCTTGACGATGGACAATGGATGGTTAACGATGGTCAATCTTCCATCGTCCATCGTCGTAAAAATTCTTTCAACCAAAGGAAGGAACAGACACACATGAATACGCTTGCCATCGATAAAGCCATCGCCAAGGTGCCGTTTTTGGCGGATTCAAAGAACATCAAGAAGATTCCGCTCAGTGGCGGCATCACCAACCTGAACTTCAAGATCGAAGCAGACGGACGCTCATACGTCATTCGTCTCGCAGGTGAAGGCACAGATCAGTTGGGCATCAAACGCGATGTGGAACATGCCGCCAACAAAGTCGCTGGTGAGCTGGGCATCGCACCTGAAGTGGTGTATTTCATCGAGCCGGAAGGGTACATTGTGACCCGCTTCGTGACCGGCAAGCGCATCATGCCTGAGGATATTGTTAAGCCAGATTATCTTGTTCGTGTGGCACAAAAGCTACGTCTGTTCCATCGCAATTCGCCAAAGCTAAAAGGCGAGTTCAACGTCTTCCGCCGTGTGGAGATGCTGACCAAAACTGCCAAAGCCAAAGGCGCACAATTCCCAAGCGATTGGGATTTCATCTTGAAGAAAATGCGCGAAGCGGAAAAAGCATTGCTCAAGGATCCATACAAACCCACGCCCTGCCATAACGACCTGCTCAACCTTAACTGGTTGGATGAAGAAGTGGCAGGTGACATCGGCGAGATCCGCCTGCTGGATTGGGAATACGCGGGCATGGGCGATATTTTCTTTGACCTCGGAAATTTCTCGCACCATCACCGTTTGAACGAAGACCAGATCCGCATCTTCCTCACCGCCTATTTTGGGAAGATGACCCCCAAGCATTATGCCCGTCTGAGAATTATGTGGCCCATGTCTGAACTGCACGAAGCCATGTGGGGCACAACCCAATCGGTCATCTCCACGCTCGAAGAAGATTTCCAGGGTTATGCTAATTTGTGGTTCGGACGTTATCGCATGCATGTCACCGACTATCGCTGGGAACAGTGGTTGAAGGATGTAGCGAAAAAAGGCAAGTAAATTAGTGAATAGTGAAAGACAATCGTTCTTTCTTCTTTCGTAAAACTGAACAGCAAAATACAAGGAGTTACAAATGTCTATCGTAAATGCAAAGGAAATCATGATCCCCGCGGCAAAAGAAGGTTGGGCTGTGGGCGCGTTCAACGTCACCGACCTGCTTCAATTTGAAGCGGTGATTGACGCAGCGATCGAAAAGAAAGCACCTGTCATCGTACAAACTTCCGTAAAACCATCCCAGTTCCTCGGCACCAACATGATGGTAGCCATCTACCGCACCCTGGCTGAGTCTGCGCCTGTGCCGGTCTGCTTGCACCTCGATCACTCCACCAGCATTGACTACTGCAAGAAATGCGCGGACGCTGGCTACACCAACATCATGATCGATGCTTCCAAGCAGTCCTACGAAGAGAATATCCGCCAGACCAAAGAAGTGGTGGACTACTGCCACAGCGTCGGCAATATTTCCGTCGAAGGTGAACTCGGAACTGTGGGCGGCGTGGAAGACCAGATCAAGGTCGCGGAAGATGAAGCGCAGCTCGCCAACCCCGAACAGTCCATTGAGTTCGTCGAGCGCACCGGCGTGGATATTTTCGCTCCCGCCATCGGAACCGCGCACGGCGTGTACAAGACCAAGAACCCCAAGATCGACTTCGAACGTATGGCAACCATCCACAAAATGCTGAACAGCAATGGCATCAAGACCCCGCTCGTCGTCCACGGTGGAACCGGTCTGCCCGATGATTATGTTGCCAAATTGCTCGCCGCTGGCGGCGCGAAGTTCAACGTCTCCACCGAGTTGAAGCACACTTTGCTCGATGCCAAGTGGGAATACCTCAGCGCTCACCGCGATGAATACGACCCCGGCAAACTCGATGTCTTCGTCCGCGATGCAACCCGCAAAGCCGTGATGCACTGGATGGACAAACTCGGCTGCAACGGCAAGGCGTAAGAACTGACCAATGACAATCGACGATGGACGATGGAAGAGATCGTCCATCGTGATAATTCGTAAAAATAATTTAGGAGAACAAGAAAAATGACTAAAAATATTGAAGATTATTACGCCCCATGGGTTAAGGGCATCCCGATGTACATTTCGGAGCACATCGAACTGGCATGGCGCAAACCTGAACTGCATCGCATGATGTCCAATGAAAATCCCCTCCCCCCTTCCGACAAGGTTTTGGAGGCGATGTTCAAATACGCCAAGATGACCAACCGCTATCCCGATCAAGGTCTCATCGTCCGCAGCAAGATCGCCGAGATCAATGGCGTGGCAGGTCCACAGAATGTGATGATCGGCAACGGTTCCAGCGAAGTGTACGATAACATCTTCCGCATGTTCCTCGAACCGGGTGATGAAGTTATTCAGCACACACCCTGCTTCGGCATTTACGGTTTGCGCGGAACTCTGCTCGGCGCAAAGATGGTTTCTGTGCCGATGCTCTATAAAGATCACAAACTCATCTTCGACCATGAAGGTCTGATGAAAGCTGTCACCGATAAAACCAAGATCATCGTCATCCCCAACCCCAACAACCCCAGCGGCAACTTCATGGACCCGCAACACTTCGAACCGTTCGCAAAGTTGGGCATTCCGTTGGTCGTCGATGAAGCCTACATTGAATATGCTGGTTTGGGCATGTCTCAGGTGGCATTGACCAAGAAGTACAAGAATGTGCTCATCACACGCACCCTTTCCAAGGCATATGGCTTGGCGGGTATGCGCTTCGGTTACACCATCGGTCACGAAGATGTGATCAAGCAGATCGCCGGTTCCCTCCTGCCGTGGAACGTGGGTACCATCCCCATGTGGGCTGCGCTTGCTGCCTTTGAAGATACCGAAGGTCTGGCTGAACGCGTCAAATTCAACAATGATGCGGTGGATTTCATCAGCGAAGCCTTGAGCGTCATCCCCGGTTTCTACGTCATGCCTTCCAAAGCCAATTACATTCTCTTTGATTGCGGCGAGACCGGCAAGACTGGCAAGGAAGTGCTCGAATACGCTGAAACCAAAGGCATCATTTTGCGCGGCGAGAGCAAGAAGTACGGCTCCGATGGTTGGTTCCGCGTGACGATTGGTTCCAAGGAAGAGAATGAACTCTTCGTCAACACCGTGCTCGAATTCTTCGGTGTTAAGAAATAATTATCCAATAAGACCTGACTGGTTTTCACAAAGTCCCAACGGGGAAACCAGTCAGGTCTATTGAAAAGAGGAACTCATGTCCAAAATTAAGGCAGTCTTCTTCGACCAGGACGGCGTGATCATCGATACTGAACGTGATGGTCACCGTGTGTCCTTCAATATGACCTTCAAGGAATTCGGCTTCACTGACGAATGGGATATCGAGTACTACCACGAGCTCCTGCAAGTCGGTGGCGGCAAAGAACGCATGAAGAAGCATTGGCAGACCAAGGGCTTCTCCAAGCCGATGACCGAGGAAGAGATCGATGCGCTCGTGAAAGAAATGCACAAACGCAAAACGGCTCTTTTCGTGGAACTGATCGAGACGGGCAAACTGCCCCTTCGCCCGGGCATTCATCGGTTCATGAAAGAGGCGATGGATGCAGGTCTCAAACTCGCTATCTGCACCACGTCCAACGAACAGGCAGCGAAAGCGATCACCGAAGGTCCATTGAAAGATATCAAGTTCGAAGTTGTGTTGGCTGGTGATGTGGTCGAAAAGAAGAAACCAGATCCAGCCATTTACAATCTTGCTCTCGAAAAACTTGGGTTGAAACCCGATGAAGTGATCGTGGTGGAAGACTCCAAGAACGGTCTTGCTGCTGCCAAAGCCGCCGGCGCAAATGTCATTGTGACCACCAATCACTACACCGAGAAGGAAGATGTCAGCGCGGGTGACGTGATCGTCTCCTGCCTTGGCGATCCGGATGGTGAAAAGGCTGAAATGCGCAAAGGCGACATCAAAAACTTTGACGGCATTGTGCATGTAAAACAATTAATGGAGCTATTTGGGTAACGCCACAAGGGTGCATGACCTGCGGTAATGCACCCTTGTGCTTTTATGGACAAACCTGGCACATCTATTGTTAACACCTACCCTTTAGTCGTACCTTTTATTAACAGCCAGTGTTTTCAACATAGACTTACAGAGGAGAAGCTCCCACGGGAGGAGGAGGTGCCAATCACGTGAATAAATATGTGCAGCTCGTAAATTTGCTTACTTGATCTACAAAACCAATTCATAGTCAAGGAGAATTACGAAAATGGCTGAAAAAAGTCAAGCGCACGATAAGCAAGTCCTGCATAAATTGGGGTATGCGCAGGAATTATCCCGCCGCATGAGCGGGTTCTCGAACTTCGCAATTTCATTTTCCATCATTTGTATTTTGGCTGGCGGTATCTCTGCCTTCCCGGCTGCATTCAATGCACTCGGATCCGGCGGCGCCTTCCTGATCTGGCTTGTTGGCGGCATCCTCGCTTTGAGCGTTGCCTTCGGCATGGGACAGATCGCCTCTTCCTTCCCCACTGCAGGTGGTCTCTATCACTGGAGCTCACACCTCGGCGGGAAGTTCTGGGGCTGGGCAACTGCCTGGTTCAACCTCATCGGTTTGATCTGTGTGGTTTCCTCAGTGGATGTGCTGCTTTACACGGTCTTCTTTAAAGACCTGTTACTTGGCACCGCTCTCGGCGTGGATGTTTCCGGCTGGGGCACTACCCAACAAACCATCTTCCTCGTGATTGCGCTTAGTTCCCAAGCGGTCCTAAATCACTACTTCATTAACGTCACCACCAAGCTCACCGACTGGAGCGGATATGTCATTCTCGGTTTGACCGTGATCTTGATCATCACCCTCTTCGCTTTCAGCCCTGTGCCTTTGGATTTCTCACGCTTATGGTCATTCCAAAATGTGACCGGTGATGCTGGCGGTGGTGTGGTTCCGTTCCGCACTGAAAGTGTTGCGCTCGCCTTCTTGCTTGGTCTTTCGTATGTGTGCTATACCATCACAGGCTTCGATGCCTCTGCCCATACTTCTGAAGAAACACAAGACGCTCAGGTAAACGTGCCGAAAGGCATGTGGACCGCAGTGTTCTGGTCTTGGGTCTTTGGTCTCGTTGCAGTTGCTGCTTATATCCTAACCATGCCCAGTTTGGAAGAAGCGCATGCCGCCGGTTGGGGTTCGTTCTTCTACATGTGGGGTTCCTCCAACATGCCGCAATGGTTGAGCGTCTTCCTTGCGGTGGGTATGGTTCTCGTAAACTATGTCTGTGCATTGGCGGGTCTTACCTCCACTTCGCGCATGATGTATGCCTTCGCTCGTGATGGTGGCTTGCCTGCCTCTGCAGCCCTCTCCAAGGTCAGCACGGTGTACCGCACTCCCGGTACAGCTGTTTGGGTCTCTGCCATCTTCGCCTTCGCCAGCACCCTCTATGCGCCTGCCTACCTCATTCTGGCAGTGGCTTGTGCGGTATTCCTTTACCTCTCCATGGTCATGCCAGTCGCTGCTGGTTTGTTAGCAGAAGGTGGACCCAAGTGGAAGGAAAAGGGTCCATTCAATCTTGGTGGACTTTCCAAACCCAACGCCTTCCTTGCCGTGATCTTCGGTATTGTGTTGGCAATCAGCGGCTTCTTCCCGCCCAATGAAAAAGTCTTCTATTTCACCATTGTGTTCGTGGTTGCCCTGCTTGCATTCTGGTCGAAAAAGTATGCGCCGATCAGCATCGTGCTCGCCGTAGTCGGTTTTGGTTTGACCTTGCTTCCCGTCAATGAAGCAAATGTCTTCCACTTCCTCGTCCCAGATCGCACAACTGCTATCATCGCCATTGTGGTAAGCGTTGTTGGTACCGTTATCACCTTCATGACCGGTGGTGAAGATGCCCGCTTCGAAGGCGTGCCCGAAGGCGACAAGATCAAAGAACGCCAGGCTAAGATCGCCGAGATCGAAAAACAATACGGCGAAGCTTAATCCTTCAGTAATTCAATGAGTAGAGATTGGAGAATAGCAGGTTGGCAAAACCAATCTCTACTCTCCAATCTCTTTTTTAATCGTCATGGGAGAATCAATGAAATATCTACTCGGCATCGATCAAGGCACAACACAAACGACAGCGGTCATTGTCAACGAATTGGGCGAAATGGTGGAAAAGAATTCAGCGCAGTTACCGGCTCGGTTCCCACAAGCAGGTTGGGTCGAGCAAGAACCGGAAGACATCGTCCGCACCGTCAAAGAAGCCTGCGCTCCACTCCTGTCTAAATACGAGATCGCTGCCGTTGGATTCGACAATCAAGGTGAAACCTTTGTGGTGTGGGATGCAGAGACTGGAGATGCCGTCACGCCTGCCATCGTCTGGCAGGATACACGCGGACAATCGGTATGTGACGCCCTCGCTTCTTCCGTCGATTTGAACTGGTT
>JBEBCV010000178.1:0-11944 GCA_041157505.1 Chloroflexota bacterium
AATCTGACATATTCTCTCCTGACAAAGTAACAGATGACAAGCACATGGCGTTGTCATCTGTTTCAGATAAACTCATTGTATACAGGAGCGTTTTGTTTGTGTCTCCCCCTAAGGTCATAAAATCTACATCCCACTTTTGGGTGATAAAAAAGAGGCGGATTTGAAATCCGCCTCTCCCATTATTCTTCTTTTCTCAGCGCGGGGAACAAGAGCACCTCACGAATGGAGTGTTTGTTCGTCAACACCATCGTCAGGCGGTCCACGCCCATGCCGAAGCCGCCATTCGGAGGCATGCCATATCGCATGGCACGCAAGTAATCTTCATCGAGCGGGTGCTTCTCTTCGTCGTCGTTTTCGTAGTCACGTCCCATTTCGAGGAAGCGTTGTTCTTGATCGAGCGGATCGTTCAACTCTGTGAAGGCGTTGCACAACTCAAAGCCCGCCACATAGCCTTCAAAGCGCTCCACTGTCAGCGGGTCGCCGGGCATCGACTTTGCCAGCGGCGAAATATCACGTGGGTAGTTATAAAGGAATGTCGGCTGGATGAGGGTCGGTTCCAAATATTCGCTGACGAGGAAATCGATCAACTTGCCGCGCGTGGCTTTCGGATCAGGCGCCGCCTTGGGCAGTTTCTGATTGATCGCTTTGAGCAACGCCTCAGCCGTTTTGTTCTCTGCAATGTCAATGCCGCTGGTTTCAAGGATACCCTGACGCATTTCCACACGCTTCCACGGTGGCTTGAATTCCAATTCGTGCTCGCCAAATGTGACCTTGGTGGAGCCAGTCACCTGCTCAGCGGCGTAAGCCACCATCTGCTCGGTGAGTTCCATCACTTGCAAATAATCGGCGTATGCCCAATAGAATTCAAGCTGCGTAAATTCCGGGTTGTGCTTGAACGACACGCCTTCGTTGCGGAAGTCACGTCCGATCTCATAGACTCTTTCCAAGTTACCCACGAGCAGACGTTTGAGATACAACTCGAATGAAATGCGCAGGTACATATCCTGGTCAAGTTCGTTGTGATGCGTGGTGAATGGACGTGCCGCCGCGCCGCCATACAATGGCTGAAGAATTGGGGTTTCCACTTCGAGGAAGTTATGGTCATCAAGAAATGTGCGCAGGGACTTGATAAGATTGGCGCGTTTGCGGAAGGTATCGCGGACTTCAGGATTCACTGCCAAATCCGCATAGCGCTGGCGGGCACGCAGTTCTACATCATCAAGAGATGCATAACGGACAACCGTGCCATCTTCCTGAGTCACATCTTTATCAGCGGGGAGCGGTGAAATGGATTTGGCGAGCAGGTTGAAGTCCAAAACCTGAAGCGAAGGCTCGCCAGCTTTGGTGCGCATCATCGTACCTGTCGCTTCGACAAAGTCACCGAGGTCGAACATCTTATTAAAGAAGGCGAGGCGGTCCTCCTCTACTTCGTTCACTCGTAAGAAGAGCTGGATCTTGCCGTCACCGTCTTCGATGTGAGCAAAACACAACTTTCCCTTGGGGCGCATCGAGCGGATACGACCAGCGAGGGTAACCTTCACTTCCGCCGTCTCATCCTTTTCAAATTCAGCGATCGCCTGTGCGCTGGTATGGGTCCGCTTGGCGCGTGTGGGGTATGGCTCCACACCTTCGGCGCGGAGCTCCTCCACTTTCTGCAAACGGATTTTTTCAAGGGAATTGTATTCTGCCATGCTGCACAACTTCTTTCATCTTTCTTCTTTCCTCACATAAAAGATGAAAGAAGAAAGAAAGGGTGAGGTATAAAAAAAGCCCCGCATCCAAATACATGGACGCGGGGCAACGAGGCGCGTCCTATTTAGGCGACCTTGAGGATCTTAACGTTGTAGGTACCGCCGGGGGTTTCCACTTTCACGGTGTCACCGGTCTTATGTCCTAGAATAGCTTTACCAATGGGAGACTCGTTCGAGATCTTACCCTCACGTGGGTTGGCTTCTGCCGCACCGACAATAGTGAAGGTTTCCGCATCATAATTGCCTTCTTTGATGGTTACTTTCGAACCGACCTGAATGGCGTCGTGCTTTTTACCTTTGCCGTTTTCCTCAATGATCTGCGCTGTTGCAAGCAAAAGGTCCAGTTCTTGAATGCGTCCTTCAACAAAAGCCTGTTCGTTCTTGGCGGCTTCGTATTCGGCATTTTCGATCAGTTCCCCACCCTCCATGGCTTCATGAAGGCGCGCGGCAACTTCCTGGCGTTTTACAGTCCGCAGGTGTTCGAGCTCTTCCTGCAGCTTGTCATAACCCTCTTTGGTAAGGAAATTGGTTGGCATTGTTTTGTCCTGCTAAATGAATTTTGCATCCCCTACCGAGATGCAATGATGAAAATTTTCCGGTGGTTGTGTCCGGAAAATCGCGCATACTATATCATGATTTAGAGTGAGATTCAAGCCCCAAAAGTCCGCTCCACTGGGCTAAGAGCTGATCCAAAACGGGATACCTTCAAAATCAGAGCAGTATTGGTTAATTTGACTTCGCATTGCCCGTGAACTTTTAAACAGCGATGAAATCTGAGACTTGTACTCCAAAATCGCCTCTTTCCACGACATGAGGCCTGTTTTACTCACCCGTTCGACCTTTTTCTTCATCCCGACCGTGTTCGATTTAAGGTGTTTTGGCGTATTGAAATAGTAAGGAATGTCCACAGCGTAAACAAGCGGGCGACCAAGCAGTTCTGCCGCACGGCGCACGGTGACATGGTCCACGTGTTTGCCAATGCCAAGTTGGCAGACCAGTTTATCGTCTGGTTTGAGGCGGGCGGAGATGGCAGCGGCGATCTCGGCAGGAAAATCCGCTTCATTAGGATGTGGATCTGCAAAAATGTTGGTATACAGCCAGTTCCCTTTCTTATCTCTACGGTAGATACCATCTAAAAAGTCAAAATGCTGCACCTTTGCCCCCAAAATGGAAGCTGCTTTCTTATCTTCGGCGCGGCGCTTGCTCACTACCGAACGGGCAGAAGGCATCCCCCACTGAAGGTGCATCAATCGGGCATACAGCGAGAGATCTTTTGTAGGCGGGTACCCGCAAAGGATCGTCCATATCTCTACCTTATAGCCTGCCTGGGTCTGGTCGTAGATCCACCCACCGGCAGAGAGGGCAGCATCGTCGAGGTGAGGCGATATATAAATCCAACGCATGATGTGATATTTTTACCATAAAATAGTAATGGAACTTGCTGACCTCATCCCTTACACTAGGATGAAACGAGGTCCTATGCAGGAACGACGAAAACAGGAACGCAAAAATCTAATTGCCTATACACAGGTCTTTGACCTGTATGGTGGGGATTTATTAGGATATCTCGGTGATCTTACAGTTTTCGGAGCAATGATCATTAGTGAAAAACCCATGAAGCCTGGAACTGAAATTTCACTTGCCATCGAGCTGCCTGAATTACCTGATATTAAGACTATGAGAATGAGTCTGTTGGCTCGGGTGGCATGGTGTCAACAAGACCTCAGCCCGCAATATTTCAACATTGGTTTTGAGTTCAAACAAGTATCTCCTGAGCATTTAGGATTGATAGAAAACATTATTGAAAATTATCAGTTCCGGCGGGATGTACCCAAGTACCCAACGCGGGGAGTTCCACCAATGTAGTTTGATAAAAAAAGATGAGAGACTAAAAAAGCCTGTCATCTTTTTTATGGGTATCGTACATTTTTCATGGGAAATAAATTTCTGTCATCAAATTTCTTTTAAGACCTTACTTAATTACTGGACAAGCGATAAACTTTTGTAATGCAAACCGCCCAGACCCTTTTCTTCACCAAACCAAAACAAGTGGAAGTCCGCGAGATTCCCCTGTCGATATTAAAAGAAGATGAGGTATTGGTGGAGACGGTTTATTCCGCCATCAGCGCTGGGACAGAGATGTTGGTGTACAGGGGTCAGTTTCCGCAGTTGCATGATGCACATGACTCGGTAAGCAGCGAGTTGACATATCCGCTGGCGTATGGATATGCATGTTTGGGGAAAGTAAAAGAAACAGGAAAAGAAGTGAATAAGGATTGGATTGATAAGTTGGTCTTTTCATTTCAGCCGCATACATCATACTTTATTGCCAAACCCGAAAATCTATTTCCCATCCCACAATCCGTTAATCCTGAAAACGCCTGCTTCCTTCCAAATATGGAAACAGCTGTCAACCTCGTTCAAGATGGTGCGCCAATTCTTGGAGAGCGCGTGATGGTTTTAGGGCAAGGGATCGTTGGGCTGTTAACGGCATCATTGCTCAATGAATTTCCGCTTGAGAATTTGACAGTTGTGGAATCAATTGAGTTGCGAAAGAGGGCGTTGAATGTCGAAGGTCAAAAGTCAAAGGTCAAGAGCCTTGCCCCAAGCGACCTTCGACTTTTGACTTTAGACCCTTTTGACCTCGTTTTCGAACTCACCGGCTCTCCATCCGCCTTGAACACCGCTATTGAGCACACTGCCTTTAGCGGACGGATCGTCATCGGCTCGTGGTATGGGCAAAAGCGGGCAGAGATAGACCTGGGCGGTTCTTTCCATCGTTCGCGCATCAAGCTGATCTCTTCACAGGTCAGTTCCATTTCACCTGAACTGAGCGGACGCTGGGATAAGTCACGTCGATTCGAGGTGGCGTGGCAGGCATTGGAGCGTATCCAGCCTCAGAAGTGGATCACTAATCGCTTTTCGTTGAAAGATGCCGTCAAAGCATATCGATTACTGGATGAAAATCCGCAAGAGACGATACAGGTAGTTTTTGAGTATTAGAGGTTACATGAAATTCAAGCGCTACACTCTCGAAGATTGTCAACATGCCACAGGCATTGTCCTTGTGATCGACGTTTTACGCGCCTTCTCCACTGCCGCTTACGCCTTCTCTCGCGGTGCAAAAGAGATACGATTGGTCAGCGGAATTCAAGAAGCGTTGGAGCTGATGGCACAACTTCCAAACGCAAAAGCGATGGGCGAAGTGGGCGGACTTCCACCCGAAGGTTTCGATTTTGGCAACTCCCCCACCCGCATCCTCGAACATGACCTGACAGGCATCACCCTCATCCAACGCACGGGGGCAGGGACACAAGGCGCTGTCCGTGCTGTGAATGCTGAGGTAATGCTGGCAACAAGCTTTGTCGTGGCGCAAGCGACCATGGACTATGTTTTGAAACTAAGTCCGATTGAGATCTCTTTCGTGATCACAGGCGGATTGAACAATGACGAAGATGTTGCCTGTGCGGATTATTTGGAAAAGAAGTTCACCGGGCAGACAACCAACGATGAGATTTTCATCAAACGGGTGTACGACTCTCGCGATGCGTTGGAACATATGGAAGAACATCCGCAATTCCCATATGCAGACCTGGATTACTGCTCACGAATCAACAATTTTAGTTTTTCTATGCCCATCGAACGAAAAGACGGCTTTTTGATCATGCAGGCAGTCAAGCCCTAAACCTGACACCTGACACCTATAACTGGAGACCTCCATGTACTCACTTGGCGTACGGCGCGAATTCATTGCACGACATTTTTTGATCGGCGGAGATTGGGGACCTGAGAACTTTCCCAACTCACATCATTACACGCTCGAACTTGTCCTTGAAGGAAAAGAACTTGACCAACACGGATACCTTGTGGACATTGTCGATGTGGAAAAACATCTCGACGAGGTCGTGAACTACTATAAAGAACAAATGCTGAATGACAAGCCTGAATTCGCCGGACTGAACCCCTCCATTGAACATTTCGCTCGGATCCTTGCCACAACCTTGAATGAACGCATCCAAGCCAGAAACATCACAGGCTTGAAAGTTGTTTTGTGGGAACATGCCAATGCTTGGGCAGCGTATTCAATCGAAGATCGAAAGACAAACATCTAACTTTTGACATTTATTATGAAAATCGGACTTATCATTTACGGCTCGCTCGACACCCTCAGCGGCGGATACATGTATGACCGCATGTTGGTGGAATATCTCCGCGCGCAAGGTGACACGGTGGAGATCATTTCGCTCCCCTGGCGGAATTACATCTCCCATCTAACGGATAATTTCACTTTCAAACTTCCACCTGACTTGGATATTCTGATTCAAGATGAACTCAATCATCCATCTCTGATTCACGCGAATCGACGACCACACCCCTACCCCATTATCAGCCTTGTCCATCACTTGCGCTGTTCTGAACTCCGCCCGCAATGGCAGAACGACATTTATCGCCTGGTGGAGAAAAAATATTTGGGAAGTGTGGATGGGTTTATTTTCAATTCAGAAACGACCAAGGGAGTAGTGAATAAGTTAATGGGGAATGATCTGCCATCTGTAGTAGCATTCCCGCCAACAGACAGGTTTGGAGAGGCGATGACAGAAAGTGATATAGAGGAAAGAAGCAAGAGGAAAGAACTACACATTCTTTTTCTTGGTAATGTCATCGAACGAAAAGGTCTTCATACTCTCCTGCAAGCTGTCCGACGCTCAACCTTCGACCTGCGACTTGATATCATCGGCGGGATGACGGCCGAACCCGAATACGCAAAATCCATCCAAACTTACATCACCAATAACGATCTTTCATCTTTCGTCTTTCTTCACGGCGCTCTCAACAACCAACCTCTCATCGATAAACTCAAATCCGCCGATATCCTCGTTGTGCCATCGAGTTATGAAGGCTTCGGCATCGTCTACCTCGAAGGGATGGGCTTTGGTCTACCCGCGATCGGGACAACCCTTGGTGCGGCATCGGAAGTGATCAAAGATGGGGTGACCGGGTTTCTCATCCAGCCAGGGGATGCTCACAGGTTGGTAGAAAAACTGCAACTCCTGAGCGAGAGGCGAGATCTGCTCCTGAAGATGAGCCTTGCAGCGCGGAGTCGTTATCAGCGTCAGCCAAAGTGGAATCAGACAGCAGGGCAGATCCGTGAATTTCTGCATTCATTCTTAAGATAAACAGCTGAAACTTTCACAGAAAAACTCCGTATAATGAATACGATGATTTACACCAACCAGATCAACGGTATGCCTGTGCAAACAGGCGACATTATCTGCACCATGAACGGCAAGCCCGACATTTTGCCGGGCGAATTTTGGCGTCTCATAGGTCGGCTTGTGCCGGGGGATGTGGATCACGTTGCCATCTATCTCGGACCCGATGGTCGCTGCGCCGAAGCGGGTGCGCGCGGCGTCATCACCTTTGATGTACCTAATGGAAATTGGGATACCGAACGCATGGCACGTCAGCGCGGCTTGTTGTTCGATACATTCTATGGAGTCGTTTCTCCTTTGGATGTGCTTGGCTATTCAGATGAAGATGAGATCAACATGCGCACAGCCGTTGCAAAATATATACTTGCACAAATCGGCAAGCCCTACAATCTCAATTTTCTTAACCCTGAAACCGAAGATGCATTTTATTGCAGTCAGTTACTATACAAAGCCTATCAAACCATTGGCATCAACTTGAACACCGGTCTTGCCATGGAACAACTGCCCGGTACAAATCAGATCGTCTATCCGCAGGAAATTTGGGAAGGCTTTTCCCACCGGCAATCGAATTTGAACATCGCTACAGCACCAGCATAAATCTCCCCCACGCGGGGAGATTTTTTTCGGGTATAGTTGCCGGCTATGAACCGCCTCACCGGAATTTTTCTCATCATCATCTCTGCTGCATCTTTTGGGACACTCGCCATCTTCGGGCGATTTGCCTACGCTGAAGGTATGGACACCTTCACAGTCCTCTTTTTACGCTTCGGACTCTCCGCTTCTTTCATGGTCTTGATGCTGATCCTGCGCAAGGAGCCTTTCCCTCGCGGACGGGTCCTCGCCCAACTCATCGGCATGGGCGGATTAGGTTATGGGCTTCAATCCTTTCTTTATATGACCGCCATCAAATACGCTTCGGCAGGTTTGGTGGCATTGCTTTTGTATCTGTATCCGTTCTTCGTTGCCATCCTTTCAATGATCTTTCTAAATGAAAAGCCTACCCGTGTCAAAGCGATCGCGCTCCTGCTTGCGCTGGTTGGCGCTGCCCTTACTGTAGGACCCGTCAGCGGACAGTTGATCGGAGCGCTGATGGCGATCACTGCAGCGTTGGTCTATTCCATTTACATCATCGTCGGCTCGAACGTAATGAGACATGTATCTGCGTTTCAATCCTCCACTGTGATCTTTGCCTCGGCTGGAGCGGTCTATGGTGCATTGACCTTCGCCAACGGCGCGAACTTTCCGCAAACCAGTTCTGGTTGGCTTGTCATCCTTGGCATCGTCCTGCTTTCGACAGTCATTCCAGTTGTCACTTTCCTTGCAGGGCTTGAACGAGTTGGACCTACTAATGCAGCGATGCTCTCAACCATTGAGCCGATCGTTACGGTATTACTGGCAACCTGGTTGTTTGGAGACAAACTTCTCCCTATCGTCCTTGTTGGCGGGTTTTTGATCCTTATTGCAGTTGTGATTTTGACCCGGGCAGAAATGCGATCGAAAGACATATAGGGGATATAATGATTTAAGACCATAACCGTAGTTCAGGCATATAGCCTGATATTCATGGTGGGTTTTTCGTACTTTTCCAAATTTAATCGAGCAATCCCGAGTTGCGCTTTTCTACCTCGAACGCAGCAAATCGGGCGTTAACCTTATCTTTTATATTGAATCTTTTTGCCCGATCTAAATGTTAAACTGCAAAAACCTGCCCTAAAAATTCTGCTTAGTGCACTTTGTGTCCTTCGTAGTCAATAAAGGATTTTATGAACTTCAATCAATTTCATCTCGATGCCCGTCTGATGCAGGGAATTCAGAAAGCGGGATACGAGACCCCCACCCCCATTCAACAAGCTGCCATCCCTGCCGCCGTCCGTGGACGTGACATTATCGGCACAGCACAAACTGGCACAGGCAAAACTGCTGCCTTCGTACTGCCTATCCTCAACAAACTGATAAACGGTCCACGCAACACGCCACGTGCGTTGATCGTCACACCGACCCGTGAACTTGCTGAGCAGATCAATGATGTGATCAAAACACTGTCCGCGGGGACCAAGCTGAAGAGCGCGACCATCTACGGCGGAGTCGGAGCCGGGACACAGATCCAGGCATTGCGCAATGGCGCGGAAATTCTCGTCGCTTGCCCAGGGCGTCTACTGGACCTCATCGCACAGGGTCATGCCAAAATGGCAAATATCGAAATTCTCGTGCTCGATGAAGCCGACCGAATGTTCGACATGGGCTTTCTGCCCGATGTGCGCCGGATCGTGAAAGCTGTGCCAGAAAAACGACAGACCATGATGTTCTCTGCCACCTTTCCACCCGATGTTGAATTGCTTGCACAACAGGCACTGCACCAGCCGCAAAAAATTGCAATGGGTATTGTCAAACCTGCCCACACCGTGGAACATGCGCTCTACCCCGTGCCACAACATTTGAAAACAAAGTTACTCATAGAATTGCTCAAACGCACCGACACGAATTCGGTGATCGTCTTTACCCGCACCAAGCATCGCGCCCACCGGGTATCGGAGCAAATTAAGAAAGCAGGTTTTAAAGCCACCAGCCTGCATGGTGACCGTACCCAAGGTCAACGACAGGCGGCGATCAAAGGCTTTAAGAGCGGACATCACGACATCATGGTTGCTACCGACATTGCTGCACGTGGGCTGGATATTGAAACTGTATCCCATGTGATCAACTTCGATATGCCCGACACCGCTGATGCTTATATTCACCGCATTGGTCGCACAGGTCGCGCACAGCGCACTGGGGATGCTTTCACTCTGGTAACGGATGAAGATAAAGACATGATCCGTACGCTTGAAAAAATTATGGGGCAACCGCTCAAACGCGAGACTCTCGAAGATTTTGATTACAAGGCTGCTGCACCTCCACGATCTGAGTCCGGCGGAAGAGGCAGAGGCGCCCCTGGTGATGGACATCGCCCCCCAAAACCTGCGCCTACTCCGAAAAGCTATGGCAGGAACAGGCTTGCACCAAGGAAAAAGTAGGGATTGTTATCAGCATTTCAGAGAATGATCCACTTTCGACCCATTTGATTCTCTTTTGACCACTAATTTATTGAGCACACTGCCCGGCAGAAGAGCATTGCACCACAACCGCGCAGATCAAATGAAAACGAGGAGAATATTATGAATAAAAAAGTACTTGTATTTGTAAGCCTCATTTTAATGCTGGCACTTAGCGCCTGCGGGTCGACTCAAGGACTTTCTGGATCGGCGGCAATGTCATCTGCAAATGCCGAGGCATTCGCTGCACTCAACGCTTCCGCCGCAGCGGCCGCATCTGCAGCCGCTCAAGCCAATGCCGATGCATCCGCTGCTGCTTCTGCCTCTGCTGATGCGGCTGCCAATGCCAGCGCCACAGCATCTGCGAGCGCATCCGCCGCTGCTACTGCTGCAGCTGATGCAAGCGCCGCTGCTTCTGCGTTAGCCACTGCAACTGCTAATGCCGATGCACAGTCACAAGCAAACGCCGCCGCTTCTGCGGCTGCTTCTGCCCAAGCTGCTGCGGATGCAGCCGCCTCTGCACTTGCTAATGCCAATTATCAAGCTTCTGCCGCTGCCAGTGCGGCTGCTTCTGCATACGCTTCAGCGGCTGCTGCAGCTGCTTCTGCTGCAGAGGCATACTCTTATGCTTCGACTTCTGCCAATGCGGATGCCCTTGCCGCCGCCTCTGCTTCTGCGGATGCAGCAGCGAGAGCTTTGGCTTCTGCTGACGCAGCGTCATCTGCCAGTGCATCCGGCAATGCCATGGCTGCTTCGTCTGCTTCTGCGGATGCGGCTGCCAGCGCCAATGCGGCTGCTCGTGCCGCCGCGCAAGCCAGTGCTGCTGCAGACATCACCGTCTCCGAAACAACCACTGGTAATAACACCACTCTCATCGCCGTTATGGTCCTTCTCGTGCTCGCAGCGATCGGTATCTTTGCAGCACGCCGTAAAGCACGCGCATAAATTTATCACTCCAAAAATAAGATTCCCCTGCCTTTCCAATGAAGGTTGGGGAATTTTTGTCTTATTCTGAAAATACATCATCCGATTGCTGGTCAGTACATCAGAATCTTTTTTTTCATCCATAAGGAGGCTTTATGGCAAGAAAATTATTGATCATCCTGCTGGCATGTTTATGGATAATAGGTTGCGGATCCAAAGTCACAACCGCATCCGAGTCAAAATATAAATCCATAAATACAGAAACTGCTACAACCGAAGACGCCGCGTTATATCAAGCTATTGCAGAACTACCAGCCGCTCCAGCAGACCGTATAGAACTTGCCATCGAAATTGAAAAACTTGATCCTGCAAAGCTTCCCACTCCCCCAACAAAGCCACTTCAAGTTTACAAGGTAGGTGATACTCGCCAGTTCTGGGTTCACAACAGCACGACTTTTGAGTTTAAACAGATCACCGCAGAACTTATGTATATCTCCAAACATGCGTATTTCTGGCAGGATGTGGAAAACACGGCTCTCAACGCATCTGGAGTTGAAGCAACATCCGAGGATTGGGCAGCCGCTGGTACAAGCTTCGATACTTCCTATGAACGAGTTCGCGCAGTATTTGGCAGTGAAGATTCGCCCGGGTTGGATGGAGATACTCGTTTGTTCGTAGTCAATTCAGACAACCTTGGGAAAGAGGGCGGACATTTCAGTCAAGCAGACCAGCTTCCGGCAGTGGTTGATGTGCATTCCAATGAAGGGCAATACTTCTTCATCTCAAACACCTGGTCATCTGGCATCGCCAGCAACTATTATAAAGAAGTCTTGGCGCATGAATTTCAACACATGGTTCACAAACATGTCGACCCGGATGAGGAAGGCTGGCTTAACGAAGGTTTGAGCATGCTTGCTCAACAGGTCGCAGGGATGCGCGGCGATAACTGGGTCTCGGAATATTTCATCACACCCGATCAATCGTTATGGTATTGGAGCAGCACCTCTGCAGATTATGGTCAGTC
>JBEBCV010000179.1:0-6564 GCA_041157505.1 Chloroflexota bacterium
ATCACTACGATCCGTGTACATGAGTTTCGTGAAGAACTTTCACCGCCCATCGCAGATGTGGTTTCATTTGCCGCACGAATCGTGCTTGATCTAATACAGCAGGCACATGTTCATAAAGAACAATTCGTGTAATTACACAACAAAAGAACTCCGGCTTTTGCCGGAGTTCTTTTTAGTTTCGATTCAATATCTATTTTGGAACAAGGTTTTTCATAAAAGCGCTATCGCCTGGTTATGAGTCTTTATTCCGGGTTAATTCAACATACTGTGGATTTCGGCGGATATAAGCTGCCACGTACGAACACATGGGGATCACCCGCAGGGATTTTGCTTTGGCGTATTCCAAACCTGCTTTGGTGATCGCACCTGCAACCCCATGTCCGCGGAATTCGTAGGGCACACCGACATGCATCATGACAATGGTATCGCCTTCTTCTGAGTAATCGAGTTTGGCAAGTTGACCATCCACCCAGGTTTCGAATCGATTCTCTGCCGGGTTGTGGATGATCTCAAGTTTATCGAGTTCGATCTGCATCTTAACCTTTCTGCTGTTTCTTCCTCGCCATCACCGCAACATATTCCATGATGATCTTCAAGCCAGCGAATACCGTCGATTCAGAGGGATCAAGCGGCGGGGCGATCTCAACCACATCCAAGCCAACCAAAGACAGATCCTGTGTGGATTTGATCAACGTCAGCACATCACGCGAAGTGAGCCCGCCAAATTCAGGGATGCCCGTACCCGGTGCAACAGATGGATCCAGGCAGTCAATGTCGAGCGAGATGTGAACCGCATCACAGTCGTTGAGGATGTTGTACACGCTGTCGGCTATTTTGCGCATACCCCGTTCGGCAACATCAGCGGCGGTGTAGACGTGAATACCGCTGTTTTCGATCAGGTCAATTTCCTGGTCTTCCCACGAGCGTAGCCCCACCATACAAACATCAAATGGCTCAATGCCAAATTCAAGTGCGCGGCGCATGGTATTGGCATGCGAAAGACGTGAGCCATCGAAGAAATCGCACAAGTCTGGGTGAGCGTCGATCCAAAGTACACCAAGGCGTTGATCTTTGTAACGTTCACGCTGCGCCTGCAAAACAGGAATGCTCACCGAGTGGTCACCGCCGAGAATGATCGGCATGTTGGGCAGAGAAACCACTTTTTCACGGACTTTTACATAGTCCACTTCGGGGTTCGTAATAAGAATATCGCCCAGATCACAAATGGTCATGTCTTTCAGGCGGGTGCGGTCTTCACTGAAGGGAGTCAAATGCCTGGACCAATAGCGCAGGCGTTCGGGGGCGAGAGCCGCACCTTTGCGTGCGCTGGCAAGCCCGTCAAATGGGATGCCAATAACGCTCAAATCTGTCTGTTCGGGGGTGAGATCGGGGCGGTGCAGGTCGCCCCAGAGTCCGTGAGTGCCTTCCTCAGTCATGGTCGCTCTCCTTATTTTTTCAATTGTACCGTTTAAACTTAGCGAGGTTGACCCGTGTTTCGTTTGCCCGTACAATGCGTCCATGCCAAAGATCTCAGGGTTCTATCTTCCTGACCACGACCCTCCAACGTGAGCGGCTATCTTACTGTTGTTCTGATCTATTTACAATTAATAATGGAGGAACCATGAAAACCGAGTTTGTTTCCAAACGCGCCAAGATTTACGCCGATGTTCCCGATGAAAAGTGGAACGACTGGCGCTGGCAGCTTTCCAACCGCCTTAACACGGCGGAAGATATTGAAAAAGTCATCCCGCTTACAGACAGCGAACGCAAAGCACTGCAAACACAGGGCATCTTCCGTGTGGATGTAACGCCCTACTTTATCTCCCTGATCGACCCCGAAGACCCGAACGACCCCACCCGCCTGCAGATCATTCCACGTGCGGAGGAGATGCAAGCCTTCACCGCCATGATGGAGGACTCCCTTGCGGAAGACCGCCACTCTCCCGTGCCAGGGCTTGTTCACCGGTATCCTGACAGAGTTCTCATGCTGGTCACGACTCAGTGCGCTTCGTACTGCCGTTACTGCACCCGCTCCCGTATCGTGGGCGACCCAGGGCAGACCTTCAAGCGCGAAGAGTTCGAAATGCAGATCGAGTACCTCAAGCGCACCCCACAAGTCCGAGACGTGTTGCTCTCTGGCGGTGATCCGCTGGTGCTCGCACCGAAGATCCTCGAAGAATTGCTCTCCCGTCTGCGCGAGATTCCACACATTGAGATCATCCGTATTGGTTCGCGTGTGCCGGTCTTCATGCCGATGCGCGTCACCCAGGAATTGGTGGACATGCTCGCCAAGTACCACCCGCTGTGGATGAACATTCACGTCAACCACTCGAACGAGATCAGCAAGGAACTCGCTGAAGCTTGCGACCGTCTCACCCGCGCCGGCATTCCTGTCGGGAATCAGTCCGTGTTGCTGGCAGGCGTAAATGACGATGTCCACATTCAGCGCCAGTTGGTACATGACCTCGTACGCATTCGTGTGCGCCCGTACTATCTCTATCAATGTGACCTTGTTGAAGGCGCCGGTCACTTCCGCACCCCGGTAGGCAAGGGTATCGAGATCATGGAAGGTCTGCGCGGACACACATCCGGGTATGCCGTGCCACAATACATCGTGGATGCGCCCGGCGGCGGCGGCAAGATTCCCGTCCTGCCGAATTACATGATCAGCATGTCTGACCATAAGGTTGTGCTGCGCAACTACGAAGGCTACATCACCACGTATGAAGAACCCACCGATTATGTTCCTTCAGACGCAGCCAAGTTCAAAGGTCTCAAACGCCCTGAACCGGGTCAGGCAGGTCTCACCGGCTTGCTCGAAGGGGAGGAAATGTTCATTAAACCCGATGGTTTTGATGAACTCCACAACCGCGACGGCATCCAGCACCGCTTGAAGGATGAAAGCAAGTGGAAGCCGCTGGGCATTGGCTCCGGCGAGTCAAGCAACGATTAATACGCCAATTTACAGGGGCTGATATACTTAGACCTGACAGGGGTTTTCTCCTGTCAGGTCTATTCAAATCAAGGAGTTTATTATGCTGAAAAAGATGCTCATTGTGCTATCTCTTGTAATCGTGTTGGTTGCCTGCGTGCCTTCCCAGCAGCCCACTGTCGATGTGCAGTCACAGATCAATACTGCTGTTGCCGGAACAATGCAGGTCAATCGACAGATCGAGCAAGCCGTGCAGCTAACTGTCTCCGCCAAGGAGCAAGCAGTTGTAGCCACTCAACCAGCTGCAGAAGTTCCGACCGATGCCGAAGTTGCCCTTCAATTTGCAGCAACGGTATTCCCAACATTTACTCCGACTCCAAGACCCAGCGAGTCAAGATATTCATGTTCAGCGGTTACTCTTAAACCAAAGTCAAATGAATTGTTCCCCGGTGGAATTGCCATTGACATTAAGTGGCGTGTCACCAACACTGGTACTGCGACCTGGTACGACAGTGTAGATATGAAATATGTTGGCGGTGCAAATTTTGCAAACTTCAACCGAATAGAGTTTGGCAAGCAACTCAAGCCTGGCGAAAGCGTCATCGTGGAAGTAGACGCAACCACACCCAAAAAGGGCGGCTCCTACTTCATGTCCTGGCTGGTCGATGGACCAATGTGCTATGGCTATGTAACGATCAAAGTAAAGTAATAAAACGGGAATTTCCATGCAACGGCGCAGTAACAGAACCATCTTATTGATCATTTCGATACTCCTAATGTTGGCATGTATGCCAACATTAGGATCTGCCCCTGCACCTCTTCCCACCCTTGACCCAAATGCCCCGCTAACTGCGATCGTTCTAACAGCAGGAGCGGCCGCCACCCAAACTGCGATCAATTCGCCGCCAACTGCCACACCAACGATCCCTACCAATACACCTTTCCCAACGGCAACACCAACGGCAACGTTCCTTTTTATTCTTCCAACCAGCATCATACCGCCTACACAGATCCCGCTTGGCGTTTCTTCGAAGCAGTTTGACTGCCAGATCCTTTCCATAGAACCAAAGGTGACATTACCTGTCTCCACAAAGTTCACCGCAAAATGGGTTATTGCCAATATCGGAAAATCCACATGGGATGGAGGCAGCACAGATTATCGATATATCGATGGCGAGAAGTTGCACCTGCAATCCATATACGACTTTCCAGCAACCATCACCCCTGGCACTACTGTGGAATTGACCGTGGATATGCAAACGCCATCCTCACCGGGCATGTACCCCACTTTCTGGCAGATCAATGTCGGTAAGAATGGCTTCTGTCGAATGGAATTGACGGTTACAGTAAATTAGAAAAAAAATCCTCCGAATTTCTCGGAGGATTTTTTGAACTTAGGCAGCAGGGGGAGTCTGATCGTTGCTCGCAGGAGCAGATGCAGCTTCTGCAGGCTTCTTGCGCATGGTGAAGAAACCAACGCCAACAGGAATAAGGATAAAGATCAAGGCAACACAGACTAACGCAATGCCAACTGAAGGGGGCAACGAAGAATCGTTAAAGGTTCCGTTGCCAGTGGCGGTGATGGCACCAAACAAACACATAAACAAGCCAGGGCAGCCACACAAAACAACGGCAGCAATCGTAGCGATCAAACCAGTATTTTTGTTATTCATCAATTTCTCCTATAAATTAGTATATCTCAGTATACGTCTAATAAAAACGGGATGCAAGCATAAGCCTGCATCCCGTTGGTACTATTCTAGCTTCTAAGCTTCGCGCCGACTTCTTTTTCCAGCCGTTTGACGATCTTGTTGCGGATGGCGGCGGCATCAGCGTCAGTCATGGTTTTGTCTTCGGCTTGATAGGTCAACGCATAGGCGAGGGATTTCTTGCCTTCACCGATCTTTTCATCGCGATACAGGTCGAACAAGCGGACGTTGGTCACGCTTCTTCCGCCTGTTTGCTTGATCAGCGCTTCGACGGTTTCAGCCTTCACTGATTCATCCACGATGACGGCAATGTCTTCGTACATGGACGGTGTCTCAGGGATGGTCTTGATGCCGTAGGTCGGGGCGATGGCGCGCATGGTGTCGAGGTCGAACTCGGCAACGAGGACGGGCGAGTCGCCCAACTCGTATTGCTCCTTCACCAGCGGATGCATTTCACCGAACGTGCCAATGACCTTGTCACCTGCTTTGACTTCGGCGGCTTTGCCTGGGTGCAGGTGGGAGTAGGAATCTGTCGCAGTATAGGTGATGTTTGTGAGGCGCAACCCGCTCAACATGAGTTCGATGCGTCCCTTCAGATCGAAGAAGTCCAGTGTCGGAGAGTCCTTCACATCCCATGCTGTTGCTTCACGCAGACCTGTCATCGCAATGGCGAGTTTGCGCGGCTCGTCGGGGAGTTCATTTTTGTGCGGCACGAAGACCGAGCCGATCTCGAAGAACGAGAAGGCTTCGCTGTAGCGGATGTTCTTCTCAAGCGAGTCGATCACCGAGGCGACGAGGCTGCGACGCAAGACGCTCTTTTCGGGCGCGATGGGATTCGCAAGGCGGACGTATTCGTCGTGCTTGGCGATGCGACCTTCTTTTTCGGGCGAGGTCATGCGATAGGACACGACTTCTTGCAAGCCGAGCGCGACGAGCAGATCACGAAGATGTTCTTCCCATTCGTGGATGGGGTTGCCAACCTGCGGCGGGAGCGCGTCTGCCATGGTGGTGGTCGGGATGTTGTCGTAGCCGTAACTGCGGGCAACTTCTTCGAGCACGTCGGCAACACCGACGACACCTTCGCCAATATCCATGCGATGGTTGGGCGAGGTGACTTGAAGTTTATCGCCCTTCACTTCGCATTTGAATTCGAGGCGCTTGAGAAGTTCGGCGGTCTTTTCGAGAGTGAGGTCAATGCCGAGCCAGCGTTTCACATCTTTGACGGTGATCTCGACCACTGCATCTTTCGGCGGGAGCGGATACGCATCAACGAGGTCGGGGGCGACTACGCCGCCAGCCCACTCTGCCATGTATTTCAAGCCGAGACTCACGCCGCCTTCTGCCATGGCAGGATGCACACCGCGCGAAAAACGGAACGAGGCTTCGGAAGGAAGGTTGTGCTGCTTCGCTGTGCGGCGGATATTGATGAAGTTCCATGCCGCGCCTTCGAGCAGGATATTCTTGGTGGTATCACTCACTTCAGACTCAGCGCCGCCCATCACGCCAGCAAGCGAAAGCGAACCTTTCTCATCGCAGACAAGGACATTCATTGCGGTGAGTGTGCGCTCGTTGCCGTCGAGAGTCTTGAGTTTCTCGCCATCTTTCGCTGCGCGAGTGATGATCTTGATTTTCTTGTCTCCAGCACGTTGCTTGAGCACATCGTAATCGAAAGCATGCAGGGGTTCACCATATTCGAGCATGGCGTAGTTGGTTGCATCCACCACGTTGTTGATAGGACGCACACCCGCCAGTTTGAGTCGGCGTTGAATTTGATATGGGCTGGGCTTGATATCCACGTTGCGGATCAGACCAGCAACAAAGCGCGGGTTGAGTTCGGGGTTGGTGATTTCTATTTCAACCAACTCCTTCACCGACTGTCCACTGGTAACTGATAACTGGTTACTGCCCTTCTTCAACTCTCTG
>JBEBCV010000180.1:0-8394 GCA_041157505.1 Chloroflexota bacterium
GATGTGGTGAGACGAGCGAGTCGCTCTTCTTGAACACGCAAAGCCAAGGGTAAGACCTGATCTACACGTTGTCCGGTTTTTGCGGAGATATACAAAATAGGGACGTACGAAACAAAGTTCAGATCGTTAAGGATCTTCTCGGTATACGCATCCATCGTAGTGCCGTCTTTTTCGATGGCATCCCATTTGTTGACGAGGACAACGCAAGACTTCCATTCATCTTTAATGAAACCAGCGATGTGTGCATCTTGTGATGTGATGCCTGTTGTGGCATCGATCATCAATAGAGAAACGTCTGCTCGTTCGATGGCTTTGAAAGAACGGATGACACTGTATTCTTCTACGCCTTTTTCGATCTTTCCGCGCCGGCGGATGCCGGCTGTATCGATAAGTGTGATGGGCAGCCCTCCAAATTCGAGGGACATGTCAATAGCGTCGCGAGTTGTCCCTGCAATGGGGCTGACAATGACGCGCTCTTCGCCGACAAGGCGGTTCAGCAAGCTGGATTTTCCAGCATTTGGCTTCCCGACAATGGCGATCTTGATGTTGTTATCTTCTTCGTCTTCTTTTTGTTCAGGGAAGGCAGCGACGAGCGCATCGAGCAAATCACCAGTATTCGTGCCATGAATAGCAGAAATGGCGTGAGGTTCACCCAAGCCAAGTTCATAAAACTCTGGCGCACGATCGCGGCGATCTCTCGATTCGCATTTGTTCACGACCAAAAAGATAGGTGGCTGAAACGTGCCATCAGGCTGCTTTCTCTGCATGCGGCGCAAAATTTCAGCCACTTCGCGATCGGGTTCGGTGACCCCCGTTTCGACATCGACTACGAACAGGATGGAGTCGGCTTCTTGAATGGCAGCTTGAGCCTGTCGGCGTATGTCCCCGATAAAATCGACAGAACCAACTGAGAGTGGAGTCTTGCCGCCGTGGGTTGGGTCGATACCGCCTGTATCCACCACGGTGAAAGAGCGGGCATTCCATTCTGCATCGCCAAAAAGACGGTCACGTGTGGTGCCGGGAGTATCATCAACAATTGCCATTCGTTCGCCAACGAGGCGATTGAACAGCGTGGATTTACCGACGTTGGGTCGGCCAACTAGTGCAACAATGGGTTTCATAGGTTTATTTTACTTTATGGTTTCTGGGTTGGTGTGGGTGTGGGCGTACTTGTGTCAAGTTGGGTCAAAGTCACTTCGATGGTGTTCGGCAGGATCGACTCAACAACAACATTGGCAACAAGCACTTCCACACTGGGAGATAATTGATATTTGCCTTCCGGAAGTCCGGTGAGATCCACCGTCACGCGTACCGATTGGCGGGTCAGCGTTTCCAAGATGGGCAATGGTCCGGAGAGGATGATATCAACACCGGTGGGCGAAATCTGAACATTTAACTCATCATCCAATCCGATGATCTCGATCCCTTCACTGGATATGGTAACACTACTTTCGATGGGCGATACACCTGCCTGCACAAAGACCGTTTGTTCACCAATGACTGAAATGCCCGCAGGCAGGCTGAGTTTCAAGCGAGTAGCAATATCATCTTGTGCATTTTGCAGGTCGAGCGGTTGGGTTTCCAGAACACCTGGCAGGCTGTTGACGATCTCCGGGTCTGTGGAATAGATCGTGACCACTGGCGGCGATACAGAGATGTCTGTCAAGCGATATCCGCTTGCCACGCGTCCCAGGGTTGTAACTTTCACAGCCACATCACGATAACCACCTTGCTGGCTCACCGGTAGAACAACATGTACGGTTTCGGGAGATACCGTCACCCCGTTGACTGGTTGACCGCGATCATCGAGCACTTCCACTTTGATCGCCTGATCGAAGTTTTCACGAATGCGATTCAAATCGATGGACACCCGCGCGCGGCTCACTTTCTCGACCTGCGACTGGGCGCCAGATACGACAACTTGTACAGGCTCGAGGGTTGTCTGTCCTACTTGATACCCTACTGCAACCTCACCCAAGATGCGCAAATCCACATCCATGGGTTTTGTAATGAGCGGTTCCAGGTTGAATGTGAAAGTTTTCGGGGAGACGGAAACGATCTGAACTGGTCTCGCATTTACCTGGATCTGCAAATCCAGCGTGTGTTCTCCAGCACTTAAACCAGAAATATCAAGAATAGCACGGACGATGCCTGGGTCATCTTCGATCAATGCCCACACAGAACTGGGGGCGCGCAGGGTCACATCCACTTCTTCGGGCAGGACTTCGCTGAAAACCAAATTGGATGATTGCCCAATGATCTGCACAGGCACTGGGTTGTTCAGTGTACTTGTCTGGTCGGGATCGGCAGAGGTAACCGAAGAGATCCACACGGCAACAGCCAATGCGAAAGCCCATAAGAACGTGCGGTAATTCTCGATGATCCAGCGAACCATTTTTTCTACTTATCTTCCTTCCGGCTCACCCTGCCGGAAAACAATTTACCGATAAAGCCGACCTTCTGTTCTGTGCCGCTCGGACGGAAAAAGGCTGTCAAAATATTCTCCAGCCGTTCGGGGTCAAGGCGGCGCAGCATTCTACCGGAATGTGCAATGGATATGGCACCAGTCTCTTCAGACACTACAATGGCAATCGCATCGCTGACTTCCGAAATACCCAACGAAGCGCGATGACGTAACCCCATCTGCCTTTCGGGAGTACGATTCAAAATGCCGCTGGCAGAGAGTGGTAAAACGCATGAAGCTGCCGCAACCTTTGAATCTACAATGATCACGCCGCCGTCATGCAAAGGGGTGTTCGGATAAAAGATCTGCAATAACAGTTCAGGTGTAACCTTGGCATTTAACTGTACACCGGTTTGAATGTACTCATCGAGGTGGTCCAAGCGCTGCATCACAATCAATGCTCCGTGCTTGCGGGCGGAGAGTCTTGCTGCGGCTCCTACCACCGCACGGATGGTCTCTTCGAGGGCAGAGTCGGCTGGTTTTGCAGTGGCAGGCAAAAAGGTCCCGGCGCGACCGAGGCGTTCCAACGCGCGACGGATCTCCGGCGCAAAGATCACAGGGATGGCGATCAACAACGAGGGCAGAGCATTCCGCGCAAACCACGAAAAGGCAGGCAGGTCAACCAGGCTTGTGATCAACGTGATGGCAACGATCAGCATGATCATGCCGCGCAGCAATGCCATGGCTTGCGTATCTCTCAGCGAGTAGAGCAACGCAAAGAAAATCAGCGTGACAAGCATGATGTCTAAGATGCTTAGCCAGCTGACACGTTGAAAGATAAAGAAGAGGTTGTTCAGAAATTCTGTCACGTGTAATTGGGACGGGTCTCCGCCACAGCTGTCAGTTCGGGATGTGCCCCAAATCCACCTTGATTAAGTACAGCCTAGATCGGACGGAGAACGCGGTCCTGCCTTAATTGTTTAAAGAAGAGCACGCTTTCTGCAGGTGCTGCTTCTTCGGCAGCCTCCTGCCATGCCTGCACACCAAGACTATTCGGCGTGCGTTTTTCATATCCAAGTTTTTGCCAAATGGCATCCTGCGCGGCGAGGTTATCCATGGCGAAGACCAAAGAAGCTTCACTTTGCAATTCACCTGAAGCACCCTCCACACCTTTTACAAGGGTTTCAAGCGCTTTGGCAGCATCAATATTATCCTCTAAGAAAATATCGGTTGTACGCGTTACAAGGTTTTCAACCTGCCAGCCAGCCACGCCAGCGACTTGACCTTCCATCAGTAGAAGCATGTAAGCTTTATCGCCGAAGCTTTCCATAACCTCACTTGCGTTCATCTTGCGCTTGCCTTTGCTCAATCTCGTGATCAACTCTGCGATCGAGGTGGCATGTTTGGGTATGCCGCGCTGAGTCGAAAGCTCGCCCGTCCCCGCAGATTTTTTAATCGTGATCGTTTCTGCTTGTACATCCTGCGCACCGGGGACGATCTCCTTCCACGCCTCGCTGACCTGTTTCCACAGATCATCATACGAACCCGTGTTCGTGATGACCATGTTTGCCATGTTCACTTTTTGCGTCTGTGAAGATTGTGCGCGAATCCGATCTTGTGCCTGATCACGGGAGAAGCCGCGCTTGCGCATCAATCGTTCCACTTGGATGACCTCAGGTGCGTTGGTAACCCAGATCGAATCACACATCTTGCGCAGGTCGCCTTCAAGGAGTTTGATCGCTTCGATGACGATCACAGACTGTGTCGCACGTTTGATGAGCAGTTCAGTCGCTTGTCTCACAAGCGGGTGGACAATTTCTTCCAGCTGTCGCATGGCTTCCGCATCACTAAAGACCAGATTGCCAAGCTTTTGGCGGTCGATCTCCCCTTCACGATTGAGCAGCCATTTCCCAAATTTGTCGAGCACCTGCTGGTATCCGGGTGCTCCCTTTGCATAAGCACGATGAGTCAAGGAATCGGCATCAATGGTGTATGCGCCCAAATGCTCCAGCATACGGCGTACTACACTTTTGCCGGTAGCAATGTTACCGGTGAGACCAATGACAAATTTTCCAGGCAGGTTGCTCAAATGGATTCCTCATTAAATACTGGAATATACGACTTATCAATTTTAATGTCTTTTCCAGAAATGTCCACCTTTAGGCGTAACATCTGCATCCTTTTTGCATAGTTGCAAAAAATAATCGACAAAATGATGCGAAAATAGCTCATAACAGGTTGACTCTCCCCATCTCCACGGGTATCATGAAAATACTTCAGGTTGGTCGGGCAATCGCGGTCCTGCGTTGACGGGATCGAGGAAAGTCCGCACTCCTATAGAGCACGGCGTCGGATAGCACCCGGGGCGGGGAAGTCCGTCATTCGTTGACGGGAAGATTGCCGAAAGGCATGAACCTGCCGGACAAGGGCCACAGAAACAAACAGCGACCTCCTCCATTGGAGAGGGCGTGATGGTGAAAAGGTGGTGTAAGAGACCACCGGCGCGCGCAGTAATGTGCGTGGCCAGGTAACCCCCGCCGGGAGCAAGGCCAAGCAGGGACGATTTCGTCTGTGGACGATGGGAGACTGCTCGTCTCCATACGCACCTTTCCCTCCTGTGGGTTGGGTCAGTCCCGGGTAGGCTGCACCGAGCGGCGCGGCGACGCACCGCCCAGAGAGATGATTGCCCAAATAGCGCAAGCTATTGGACAGAATGCGGCTTATAGACCAGCCTGGAGTACCTTTTATTGTTATGAAGAATTTGAAGACAAAATATCTTGCATGTTGGATAACGATCTTGATCGCTTTCGTTTTTGCATGCAATCTTCCCTCCGCCTCAACCCCAACACCAGACCTGTTTGCAACCTTATCGGCAGTTACCCCATCCTCAGCGGACTCTCCCTCTCAACCCAACAATTCAATATCGTCCACCAGCGAACCGACGGGAAAGATCGTTTTTGTTTGTCAGATATTTAAAGTTCAGGCAAGCAATCAAGTTTGCATGATCAATGCTGATGGATCCAATTTTCAAAGACTGACCACAGATAACAATCGCCAGCATTATTACCCATCTCTTTCCCCAGATGGGAAGAGCGTGATATACGCTTCGTTCCGCGAGCCGAACATTTACGAACTCTACGAAATGGATATTGCCACTGGCAACGTTACACAATTGACCGACCGCCTCGGCAACCTGAATGGACCTGAAATTTCCCCCGATGGTTCAATGATCGCCTTCAAACTATCCACCGCGGCGGCGAATCAGATCTGGTCGATGAACCGTGATGGGGGTGACCCGCATCCTATACCGAATGCTACTGGTTGGGATCCAACCTGGTCACCAGATGGCGCATATATCTTATTTGCTTCTGATATGCAGGGCGGTGTTCAACTTTATAGAGTCAAGCCTGATGGGAGTGAACTGCTAAAGATCAGCGACCTGCCTGCGATACGGGGAAGAAGCGATTGGTCCCCCAATGGACAGTTTATTGTCACGTATTCAGGTCAGCCTTGGAATCGTGATGTTTACATCATGAATGCCGACGGTTCCAATACCGGTGTGTTGACACCCACTGGTGGAAATTCACAAGGACCATCCATTTCGCCGGATGGTCAATGGGTGGCTTTCACATCTTATTACGACAATTATGGTGAAGACCACGGCTGCGAGATTTACATCATACGCGTGGATGGAACCGATGTACGCCGACTGACGAATAACGATTATTGTGATTACCAACCCCGCTGGGGTCCATAGCCCAATAAGGGACTATGCTATAGGGGGGCAAACCTAAATGATCGGTTCGTTTGTTTAGCGGGTGCCTTGCACCCCTATGTAAAAAAGGAGAATCACATGCACATTAAAGGTAAAGTTGTGATCGTTACTGGCGCATCATCTGGAATTGGAGAGGCCACCGCCCGTGAGTTTGGACGCGAGGGTGCGAAGGTGGTGCTCGCCGCCCGCCGGGTGGATAAATTACAACTATTGGCGCAAGAGATCGATGCCATGAGTACAAGCGCACAAGCCTATGTAGTGCAGGCGGATCTTTCTAAATTGGAAGACATTGAAAAACTTGTTACACAAACGCTTGAGATATTTGGACGGATCGATGTGTTGGTGAACAATGCTGGTTTCGGCCGTTTGGATTGGCTTGAGAACCTCGACCCTGTAACCGATATTCAAGCTCAGATCGATGTGAATGTGATGGGGGTGATCCAAACCACACGACAGGTCTTGCCAGTCATGATCCAACAGCGCAACGGGAATATCATCAACATGTGTTCCATGGCGGGCTTGGTTGGAACGCCGACCTACAGCATCTATGCTGCCTCAAAACATGCTGTGCATGGATTTTCTGAAGCCTTGCGGCGTGAAGTTAAACCCTGGGGTATTCATGTTTCTTTGATATATCCCGGCGGGGTTGTAACGGAATTTGCTTCTCATGCGGGTATCAAACGCAAGACCAAAGCGACCACACCCAAGTTCATGTTATTGACTGCTGAGCAGGTTGGTAAAGCTGTGGTAAAACTGGTGCGCCATCCGCGTCGGATGTGGGTCATTCCCTGGTTGTGGAGCGTTACTGTTTTTATGAACCGCTTTCTACCCGGGCTTGTGGATCGAACGACCATAAATAATTTTACGATTCCTGAACGTGCGGATGAATTGAGCATAAAATAGCAAGGAACGAAAAAATGCCTTGGAGGGCAGTGTCATATGGGATTTCTATCCAATCTTTTTGGACCATCGGTGCCAACGATCACAGTTGCTGAGTTGAACGAGAAGTTGAAATTTGGCAAACATCCGCTTGTGTTGGATGTACGCCAGCCGGATGAATTTCGCACAGGTCACATTACTGGAGCAAAGTTAATTCCGCTCAATGAACTACACAGGAAGATAAAAGAATTGCCAAAGGGACGCGAGATCGTTTGTATCTGTGCGTCGGGCAGCCGCAGTATTTCTGCTGCAAAAATGCTGGCGAAAGAAGGATTCAACGTAATGAACGTCAAGGGTGGGATGCTTGCCTGGCGGCATGCAAAATTGCCAATGCAGAAATAATAAAAAAAGACAGCCAAGCGGCTGTCTTTTTTTATTTTGAAGCTTTTAGATCTTTCAAATTCAATTGGTAGGTCACGCGTCCGTTAAATTCGTTCGGTTCATAGGTGAATAACACGTCCACACGCGGAGGCATGGATTTGTGCCAATCGCCAAGTCGGAAACCGATCGCATCATGGGCGACGCCTTTTGCATCTTCGAGCGACATCTTGAGATGTTTGCCGTCGGATCCCACAATGCGTGAGTTCTTGACCTTGACATTGCGCGCCACGAACGAAGCTTCACGATTGCCATAGCCGGTCGGTTCGAGATATTTCAATCCTTTCTCGAACACTTCAGGACGCATTTCGGAAAGATCCACTTCCGCATCTGCCGTGACGATGGGCTTGAGTTCGCTTCCTGATAGTTTTTCTTCGGCGATTGCTTTCAGTCGCGAGACGAGCGCAGTGATGTTCTCATTCTTTACTGTAAACCCCGCTGCTGCGGCATGCCCACCATGGCGGACAAGCAGATCCGCGCATTGGTCGAGGGCATCGGTGATGTGAAATTCGGGGATGGAACGGCATGAACCGCGAGTTTCTTCTTCGCCTTTGGAGGCGACAATGGCAGGGCGGTAATATTTTTCTGTGAGGCGTGATGCTGCCAGCCCTACAACACCCGAATTGAAATCTTCATGAGCTGCGAAAAAGAGATAGGCATTGGGGTCTTCGCTGATGACCATTTCTTCGGCACGTGCTTGCATGTCTCTAGTGATGCGTTGGCGTTCGCGGTTCTGCATATCCAATTGCTGGGCGAGTTCGCCAGCGCGGAAGACATCTGTTGTAGTGAGCAATTCGAAGGCGGCTAGAGCTTCTTTTAATCGTCCTGCCGCATTCAAGCGCGGACCCAGCCCAAAGCCGATATTTCCGGCATTCACTTTCGATAATGAGATATCTGC
>JBEBCV010000181.1:0-4465 GCA_041157505.1 Chloroflexota bacterium
GCTTTGGAAACATCTGCCCAGTTTTTGTCACCGATGAAATAGACCAACTGCTTCCAAAGGCGAATCGGGATTTGCGAGAACGCCGAATGCGCCGCAACTTTCTTGCGTGCGTTCTCGTGCCAATCTTTGTTGCGCTGTAAAACTTCCAGCGTGGCATCCAGCTTATAGTCGCCGAGCCAGTTCACAGTTAAGGTTGAAGCATATTTTTTATCAAAGAGGATCCGTGCACCCCAGGCAGAGAGTCGCAGCACGGCAGGTCCGCTCATGCCCCAGTGCGTGATCAACAGCGGACCGCGCGCAGTGAGCCCATCCATTTTCAAGGTCACATCTTCCACCGATACGCCCGCGAGGTCGTTGATGCGTTTATCTTTGATGTTGAACGTGAATAACGACGGCACTTGCGGTGCGATGGTATGACCCAATGCCTGAATAAGCTGCTGTGACTTGCGATCGCCGCCGGTAGCGAACATCAACTTTTTTGTTTGAAGAAGAAATACCTTCGCCTCACGCTGGACCTCAAGTTTGAACCCGCCCTTCGGGTTTCTATCTGCATTCAAAACGGATGCACCCAACTCAAGCCGCACGCCTCCTTGTTTGGCAGCAAACTTCAACGTATTTGCGATGGTGCTCGAATCATCGGTGACCGGAAACATGCGTCCATCTGATTCAGTTTTGATACGCACGCCGCGTTCTTCGAACCATTCGACAGTGTCTTTTGGTTGAAAGCGTGAGAATGCACCACGCAGTTCATTCCCTCCCCGCGGATAGTAGGTGATGAGTTTGGCCGGTTCAAAACAGGCATGAGTAACATTGCAGCGCCCGCCGCCAGAGATGAGCACCTTGCCAAGCGGCTGGCTGGCTTTTTCGAGAATAAGTACACGCAGATCAGGGTTTTGCTCTGCACAACGGATCGCAGCGAAGAAGCCTGCAGCGCCGCCGCCGATGATGATGACATCCCAGTTCGTTTGTTTTAGATTCGACATGATGCTTTCATTATAAACGCGGGATTCTTCTTTACCAAACCTGCTGTCGTAGAACCTGCGGTGGAGACAACCCCGTCTTTGAAGAGTCGGAATATGTTGTTAAGGCAAAACGACCTTTGGTGATCTGATCCTGTGGGGGGTGCAGAAAGAAACCATCGAAACGCTCATCGGTGCAGACATGCCCGACCCGGCAATGAAGGTCAAAGACTATGCCTCTGCCAATGGGCTGGATATTGAAACCCTCAAACCTGCCTTGCAAGCCGAGGTGGATAAGGTCAAACCATAAGAAATTTCAATCTCAACACAGAGGACACAGAGAAAATCAATTAAAGTTTCTGTGTCCTCTGTGTTGATTTCTGTTATGGCGAAGTGATATCACTATTCAGCGTAAACAAAAATGCGATGATCGCATTCAATTGGGTCTCGCTCAAGTTCAAGGGTTCCAACTCACTATGACCTGCAGGTGCAGCAGGGGCAGAGTTGTAGTGACTCAAAACCGTTTCCAGAGTGGTGAATTGACCCGCATGCATGAAGGGCGCACGTGAAGTCACGTTGCGCAGGCTTGGTGCTTTGAAGGCTCGTTCCAATTCTTCGCCTTCAGACACCATGAAGTTCAACTCATCGCATTCATTCGGTTCGGCGTCGCTGTATTTGCTCAAACAATTGAATTCATCGGCGAGCACATTTTGAGCGCCTTGTGTGCGACCAGTATCTTCGGGTAGATCGTCTGCAGCGGGGACGCCGGTGTTATGGAAAGAGTTATCCGTGAAGAGCGGTCCGTTATGGCAGCGGGTGCAGTTCGCGGGTCCGATAAAGAGCCGCAAGCCTTCCACTTCTTGATCGCTCAAGGTGGCATTCATCGTCATGGTGTCATTTTCCAATGCGGCTTGCACGTAAATGTCGAAGCGTGAAGCAGTTGGCATGATCTGACGTTCATATGCCGCGATGGCTTTGCCCATGTTGACGTAGATTCTTGTGACGGTTTCTCGATCTGCAGGACTCATCGCCTCCCACGCCGCCCGAGCGGATTCATCTTCCACCGGACCTGCTGCTTCGGGGAAGCGGCTTCGGTCTGAAAGATCGGGCAGTTCGCCAAAGATGGCTTCGTATTCAGCACGATAGAATTCATCGATGAGATGTGCGTAATACATGCGGCTGCTGCCATGCTCAACGGGGCTTTCCAATGGACCCAATGCCTGCGCCCATTGGCTGTCTTTGCGCCCATCCCAGAACATCCACGGACTGTAGGCGGTTCCGGCGATCGGCATAGCGCGACGGTTGGTGGTGCCAACACCTTGCGCGAGCGGAAGACCATCTTGAAACCCCTTTTCGGGATCGTGACAGGTGGAGCAGGCAACTTCTCCGTTGGAACTGAAACGTGTATCAAAGAAAAGTTTTTTGCCTAATTCGACTGCGGCAGGGTCATCACCATATTGGTTGGATGGGTCCGGCGCAAGTGGCGGCAGGCTGCCGATCCACAAGGTTTTTAGTGTGACGAGTTCGGCATCCGTCCACGCGGGGCGGCTAAAGATGTAGCCAAGCCCGCCTGCAACAAGGACGATCAATAGCCCCAACCCGGTCAGGAGTTTGGTACGCTCAGACATCGCCTAGCCTTCAAGTGTCAGGTTAAAGGTAATGGTGTCGTTCAAATCTCCAGCGGTGATGTTGAAGCGCACTTCCCACCAGCCGCCCATTTGGAACTTCATGCCTTCAACTAAATAATCGCCGTTGCCAAGGTATTCGGTCACTTGCGGGGCAGTGGGCAGACCATGTCCATGCTGGGGCATACCACCATCGACGGTGATGGTGGCATCTTCCACGGGTTGACCATCCGCAGTTTCGACGTGGAGGGTCCAGGTGTGCATCTGATTAATGGAAATGGGTTCTTCACTGGAAAACGAAACTTTGAAGGTGCCATTGTCAGTAGTTCGTTCGGTGGCATAGTCCAAGCCGCTGGGGGCGGCGCTGTTGCCGTGCATGCTTTCCATTCGTCCAGCCATGAGCGGGTGCATGAAGCGTGGACCAAGAATCGGCATGAGCAAAATAAAGACGATCACCGTAATGACCGCCGTTAATGCAATGGTGAGAATAGTTTTGAGAGCTTTGTTTTGCATGAGATACCTCTATATTCGGATAGGCGACAGTCACCATGGCAGGTGACTGTCATTTTGGGTGGCGGGATATTAACTTTTGAAAAAGAAAGCGTCAATGCGAATTCAATTTTCTTTATCAAACCTTTACAAAAGGTTTAAGCCGATTTTTTATCAGTTGGATACTATAAATCCAATTCACACAATGAAATACAGGTAGAATCTCATCATGACCAAGATCCTCGTAATTGACGACGAACCCTCCATCACCAACCTTGTTAGCGCTTATCTTAAGCCGGAAGGCTACGAAGTTTTCACCGCTGCCGATGGCAATGCCGGTTTGAAAGCCGCCCGCGCTTTCAAACCTGACCTCATCATCCTTGACCTGATGCTGCCCGGTATGGACGGCATCGAACTACTCTCACGTCTACGCCGCGAATCGGATGTGTATGTCATCATGCTCACGGCTCGTACCGATGAGACCGATAAGATCGTAGGCTTGTCTGTGGGCGCGGATGATTATGTCACCAAGCCATTCAGTCCGCGGGAGTTGGTGGCGCGGGTCAAGGCGGCGTTGAGGCGCATTCAAACAGGAGCAGGTTCGAGCGTAGAAAGAAGTGTGTTGTCATTCAAACGCGTCAAGCTCGATGTGGGTGCGCACACAGTTATGGTGGATGAAAATCCCATCGAGTTGACATCCTTGGAATTTGATCTGCTAAAAGCCCTCGCCGAAAATCGCGGACGGGTTTTGTCGCGCGAGCAGTTGCTTGAAAAAGTTTGGGGTGCCGAGTACTTCGGTGAGATCCGCGTGGTGGATGTGCACCTTGGGCATGTGCGCCAAAAGCTTGGCGACGAGTCTCTCATTGCCACGGTGCGTGGTGTGGGTTATCGTTTTGAAGATGAGCCTCTGTAGGTAACTATGAAAACCATTCGCGAACATCTCGGCGCAAAATTATTTCTTGCCAACCTTGCAGTGATAATGATCGGTATCACGGTGCTTGCCATCACCATTCAAATTGCCATCCCGGCCGCATTTAACCGTCACATGGGTGAGATGAGCATGATGAACGGCATGATGCAAGGACAGGGTCAAGGTTACGGCAGAACTTTGTTTGAGAATTTTCAAGCCAGCATGTTCGAGTCGTTGGCATATGCCGTGACAGCATCAGTGGTTGCGGCGCTTTTGGTCAGTTGGGTCTTAAGCCGTCGTATCGTTGCGCCGATGCAAACTCTTACAGATGCGTCGTTGGGCATTGCCAATGGAAATTATTCCGAGCGTGTGCAGGTGACCGGTTCCGATGAAATTGCAAAACTCGCAACACGATTCAATCATATGGCTTCGCAGCTTGAACAGGTCGAGTCCATGCGCCGTCAACTTATCGGCGACGTGAC
>JBEBCV010000182.1:0-5196 GCA_041157505.1 Chloroflexota bacterium
TTTGTGGTTTGGTCGGTTTGAAAGCTACATTTGGGCGCGTGAGCGAACATGGCGCATTCCCTCTGGATTGGAGTGTGGCGCATATTGGTCCCATCGGGGCGACTGCCACTGATGTTGCCCTAACCTACGCCCTTCTGGCTGGTCCTGATTTGAAAGATGAAAATTCTTTACACCAGCCTTTGCCTACCTTGGAAGGTTGGGACAATCTCAACTTAAAAGGTTTAAAGATCGGCATCTATCGCCAATGGTTTGAACATGCAGATAAGGAAGTAGTAGACGCCTGTAATGCAATGCTCAAGAAATTCGAGGAGATGGGTTGTGAGATCAAAGAGATCGTCATCCCAAACCTTGAAGCGAATCGCATTGCCCATACGGTGACCATCGTCAGTGAAATGGTACATTCCATGAATCGGACTTATCACAAGCATTATAAAAAACATGGTTTGGATGTACGCATCAATCTTGCTCTTGGGCGAAAATTCAGCGCGGATGATTATGTCAAAGCCCAGCGCATCCGCACGCGAACGATCCGTCATTTCAATAATGCCTTCAAAGAAGTAGACGTTATTCTCACCCCCACCACTGCCATCCCTGCTCCTGGAATCAAGAAAGGCGCTTTACCTGATGGCGATTCTGATCTGAGCACCACCGTGGAAATTATGCGATTTGCTACTGCTGGAAATCTGACCGGCTTACCTGCTATCACCTTCCCGGTTGGTTACACGCAAAAGGGCTTACCCATTGGATTACAGGCTATGGGTCGTGCCTGGGATGAATCTACCCTGTTGCGGCTTGCACTAGCTTCGGAAAAAGTTGTGGAACGAAAAGCCCCACAAGTGCATTTCAAGATACTGGACACATTGTAATAATCATCCCACCACACAGAACAATCTTATCCTTTCCAATTTTAGAACAAATAAGCTAAAATATATCCGGTTCGCCAACTACTAACTGAAAGGATAAAACCCATGGCAAAGAAAGCTGAATTAAAAACAAAAAAGAACGAAGCCAGCGTTGAAGACTTTATAGAGACCGTTCAAGATGAACAAGTGCGTGCCGATTGTTTTGAGATCGCAAAGATGATGGAAAAAGCGACCAAGGCAAAACCCAAGATGTGGGGCTCCAGCATCGTTGGTTTTGGCGAGCAGCACTTGGTTTACGAAAGCGGACGTGAGTTGGATTGGATGAAGATCGGCTTTTCGCCGCGCAAGCAGAACATCACCTTATACGTTTCGCTGGATGAAAGCCTGTTGAAGAAGCTGGGCAAGTTCACCACAGGCAAGGGTTGCTTGTACATCAAAAAATTGACAGATGTGGATACAAAAGTACTAAATGAGTTAATCACTGCGTCTGCTAAGTCATGACATTGCAAAAAGATCCCGAAGCGCTTGAGAAGAAAACCCTTCACCGTCTGGTCGATTTTCAGGATAAGCACGTTCTGGAAGTCGGCTGCGGTGAGGGACGTTTGACCTTCAAGTACGCTGACTCCGCAAAACACGTGTCAGCTTTCGACCCGGATCATGATGCCTTGCGCATCGCCCGGGCAGACTGTCCTATAGGCTTGCATCCAAAAATAAAATTCACGGGTGCAAGTGCGCGTCACATCCCCTTTTCAACAGAAACATTTGATATTGCCATCCTTGCCTGGTCACTCTGATGACTGGAACATGAGAGCATGGTCCATGCTCTGAGCGAAATTCACAGGGTTCTCAAACCAAATGGGACTCTACTTGACCTGCGTCCGCTGGAGGATTCGTGGTCGGTGGAGATTGTCTCTTCGGCAGGCTGGCAGGTATCGGGTAGGTTGAGCGACTTGCCAATAGGTGTTGCTGATGATGCGGCGGCGAATCAAGCCATGAGTGAAGCAGAAGCCCGCGGATGGTTCATCCAAAAAACTGTGGAAGAATTTCCCTTCTTTTACTACTGGGATACGCCCTCTGAAATGAAAGAATTTATGGAAACCGAATGGGATGGCTTTGAAAAATTGGATGAGTCTGTGTACCGAAAAACCTCATCGCTGTGGGCATCGTCCAATGCGGATGCCCGTGTGCGTGTGCGGGTGAAGATGCATGCAGCGGTATGGAACAAGATATAATTTCGAATAATCGCCACTTGAGAAGGACATTTAAAAGCTATGTGTGACACTCTCATTGCAACCAAACTCGCCACCACCAATGGCATAGCCGTATTCGGGAAAAATTCAGACCGTCCACCCAACGAGGGACAGCACCTTGTTCACATCCCTGCCGCGGACCATCCCGCAGGAAGCAAGGTGAAATGCACATACATTGAAATTCCTCAAGCGTCACACACCCATGCGGTTTTTCTTTCCAAGCCGTTTTGGATGTGGGGTGCAGAAATTGGCGTCAATGAACATGGGTTGGTGATAGGCAACGAAGCCATCTATTCCAAAGTGCCCGCAAACAAAGAACCAGCCCTGCTTGGCATGGACCTACTGCGTCTCGCACTCGAGCGCGCCATTACTCCGCGCGAAGCCTTGCAAGTCATCATTGACCATTTGGAACAATTCGGTCAAGGCGGTAATTGTGGTGCACATGGCAATGACTTGTATTATCACAACAGTTTCCTGATCGCCAACGCTGACGATGCCTGGGTGCTTGAGACTGTCGATAAACAATGGGCAGCAAAACATGTAAAGGACGTTTATTCAATTTCCAATTGCCTTACCATCGGAAATCAATACGACCTCTCATCGGACAACCTTGTAGGGTTTGCCAGACAAAAAGGTGTCTCCAAATCGAAAGAAAATTTCCATCTGGCACATGACTTCAACGATCTTCTTTACACCAATTTTGGCAAAGGTATAAAACGCCGCGAGACCACATTCACGACTCTCGAATCTCAAAAAGGTAGTGTTAATGTTGAGACCATGATGTCCACCTTGCGGCATCATAAAAATAAGGACTTTGACCCGAAATCCAGCATCACCGAACAAGATGTCTGTATGCACGCCGGGTTTGGTCCGGTTCGCATCAGTCAAAGTACTTCATCTCTCGTAGTCTATTTGGATAAAACTCACCCTTTGATTTTTGCAACAGGAACCGCTGCTCCTTGTACCAGTCTGTTCACACCTTTCTGGATGGACACCGCCTCTTTCCTAAACGCTGAGCCTACCCCCACCCATCAAACGGACTCCAACTCCCTGTTCTGGTCCCATGAAAAGCTGCATAGAGCTGTGCTTGAGAATTACCAAGACCGGCTTGGCGCTTACATCCAAGATCGCGACGAGATGGAAAAGCGTTTCATTGCTGGGGCATTGAAGTTACAAAACGCATCCCCCGCCGAACGCGCCGAATACAGCCGTGCTTGCTACGCCGAAAAACGCGCCGCCGAAGCGGATTGGCTCAAACGCGTGGAGGCAGTCCCTGCCAAAAAGTCTTTCCTGTATTCCATGGCATGGAATGGATATAACCAAAAAGCGGGTATATCGGGATAAAACCGGGTTAAGTTCACTAGACAAGCCTGCCGGATATCCCCGCAGGCTTGTCTCTTAAGTTCACTCCTTGCAAAATTTGGTACTAAAAGTTGATGGCATCATTATGATGTTTAATTTAACCTTTCACAATGACCGAACATAAAAGCATTGATATTACAACCATACAACCATCTCCCCGCAGCCTGGCATACTTAAACGGCAACCTCAAGAGGTTCGTCGATATTTTTGGCGCGCTGATCGGTATTGCTGTTTGCGCGCCGATTTTCATCATCGCAACATTGGTCATTACCTTTGTAGACAAAGTACCGATCCTATATTTTCAAGAACGCTTCGGGCTGCATGGGAATCCATTTAAGATCATCAAACTTCGAACATTACGAATATACGAAAAGCATCTTGAGGGCAAACCGCGCAGCATCCACAAAAAGCCGGATTATGAAACCACCCTCACCGGAAAATTCTGGCGTGTCCACAGTGTGGATGAGATTCCCCAATTTCTTCTCGTTTTGAAGGGCGAAATGAGTCTCATTGGGCATAGACCATTCCCTATCTATTATCTCCCTCATCTCCGTGAAATGGACAATATGTCTCAAGAGCAATTTGAGCATTACATGCAGGTCATTTCAAATTACAAGCCAGGCATGAGCAGCCTCAGTTCGGTTAACGGACGCGGCAACTTGACCATGCATGAGAAGTTCGAATATGACCTGATCTACGCAAGAGATGCAAGCTTCTTTTATGATGTGAAATTACTTTTACGAACACTCTATGTGGTATTCACCTGTGAAGGCGCAAAATAATTCTGATGTTATGAAAATCAGCATCGAAACCATTGATCCTCTTCATGAGGATGCCATTTTTCTGCTACATGAAGCTGCTAGGGAGATCCGCCCCTTGTACAATAGCGGTCAAGACCCAAACATAAACTTACCCACAAATGATCCGCTATCTGCCCGCAGTACATATCTGATCGCCCGTGTGGATTGGAAGCCGATCGGGTGCGCTGCGCTCCGCCCTTTGGACGAGGTCACAGCAGAATTGCGGCGCATGTATGTGCTCCCTTCGTTTCGTGGACAAGGCATAGCGCGAAAATTAATTGAAGAGATCGAACAAGCCGCCATCAAGTTCAATTACGCTACAATTCCTCTTGAGACTGGGAATCGGCAGCCGCAGGCTATCGCTTTGTATGAAGCCTGTGGGTATCGCCGGATCGAGGCGTTTGGACCCTACGTCGGTGACCCAACCAGCATTTGTTTCGAGAAACAACTCCCAGGTCCAGAAAGAAGCGTTGCATGAGTCCCGTTCGCGTGTCTAAGATCGAGTCAGGGATGCGTATCGTCCTTGATTTCAACGAAGCGTTCAACCGTCATGATGTCTCCAAGATCGCAGAATTACTTAGAGATGACTGCATCTTTGAGACGACAAACCCCGCACCTGATGGAAGTTCTTATAAGGGAAAAGGTGCAATTACCGAATATCTCCAGAGGTTCTTTCAAAGGTCACCACAGGCGCAAATGGAAATTGAAGAAATTTTCGGTATGGGCTTGCACTGCGTCCTGCGCTGGAAATACACATGGGGTGATGGTCATGTACGCGGTGTGGATATTTTCAAGATCGAAGAAGGGCTGATCAGCGAGAAACTTTCCTACGTCAAAGGTTGATAAGAATAAGTTTTGAATTCGGTGTCGCCGCGTGCTATGATGATTCTGAAGAAAGGTTGGATCGCATGCGCCACCAAA
>JBEBCV010000183.1:0-11756 GCA_041157505.1 Chloroflexota bacterium
GCCGTTCCAGAATCGTTCGAATGCTTCCGCCAGCAAAGCATGTTCTGGTTGGGTAAGGTAGGGGTCACGCTCAAAGAGAGCCTTGGCTTGTTCGCGGGCTTTTTCGATAAGCGGCACATCGATGATGCTTGCCATCTTCAACGAAGAGGCAAACCCCGCCTGACGGGTGCCAAGGAATTCGCCGGGTCCACGCAATCGGAGGTCGAGGTCGGCGAGTTCGAAGCCGTTGTTAGTGGTTGCCATCGCCTGCAGACGTTCATTCTCCGTCGCATCTTCGTGGGTGGGAATAAGCAAACAAGTGGAAGCCACCGAACCGCGACCGACACGTCCACGCAATTGGTGGAGTTGCGCCAAACCGAAGCGGTCTGCGCCTTCTATGAGCATCAGGGTCGAGTTGGGCACATCCACGCCTACTTCGATGACCGTCGTTGAAACGAGGATGTCATATTCCTTATCGCGGAATTTGAGCATCACCTCGTCTTTTTCGCTGGGTTTCATGCGTCCATGTAACAAACCGAGTTTCAGATCTGGGAAAACCTGGTTTGATAAGGTTTCAAAATCATCCACTGCCGCACGGACGTTGATCTTCTCATTCTCATCAATAAGCGGATACACAATGAATGCCTGATTGCCATTCTTAACCTGCGAACGGATCATTGTGTATGCACGCTCGCGTTCCTGCGGGCGCAGAACATAGGTTGCAATGGGTTGTCTGCCAACCGGCATTACATCCATTACCGAAATATCGAGGTCGCCAAACACGGTCAATGCCAACGAGCGCGGAATGGGGGTTGCTGTCATCACCAAAAGATGTGGATTTGTGCCCTTACTGCGCAACTCAGCCCGTTGCTCCACACCAAAGCGATGTTGTTCATCAATGACGATGAATTGCAATTCTTTGAAGGTTACATCTGGCTCAATAACAGCATGCGTTCCAATGACGATTTTTATCGAACCATCGGCAAGTCCCTGACGAATGGCTTCTTTTTCAGATTCGGTGGTGTTCCCCACCAGCAAGCGGATCTCTTCCTTTTGTAAAAAGCCATTCTCGCCAGCAAGCAGATTGGAGAAATTTCGATAATGCTGTTCCGCCAAAATGGAAGTCGGCGCCATGATGGCTGCCTGTACCCCAGCGGATACCACCATGCTCGCGCCCAAAGCAGCAATGACCGTTTTACCGGAGCCAACGTCACCCTGGATGAGTCGATTAATTGGCTTGCCCGAATCCAGATCCTTGCGAATATCGTTGAGCGCTTCTTGCTGGGCAGAGGTAAGGGTGAAGGGTAAAGCCGCTAAACGCGCATCCAGCCATTCGTCTGAGACTGCGAAGCGCTTGCCATCCACCGATTGCCAGTCGCGCTTTTGTCGTAGAACACCCATTTGCAAATAAAAGATTTCGTCGAAGGCAAGGCGTTCACGCGACAGTTTGAGCCGCGCTTGTGAGTCTGGGAAATGAACCTGTGTGAGCGCTTCACCAAGTGACACCAAACGCGCATCGAGCCGAATGGAATCGGGTAAGGCATCCACAACTGCAGGTGCCCAATAAGTGACAACCTGCTTCATTTGACCGCGCAGCCATTTCTGGGTAATACGTTCGGTCAATGAATAGATCGGCACAATACGATTGGTGTGAAGATTTTCCATCTCCACCATCTCCCAATCGGGGCTGTTCATCACGATGCGCCCAAGATATTGATCGACCCTGCCTGAAACCGAAATCGCATCGCCCGCTTTAAGACGGTTCATCAACCATGGCTGGTTGAAGAATGAAATACGCAGCGCCCCCGTGCCATCGCTGATAATGACTTCGATCAAACTTTTTGAGCCGCCATACTGACGGTTATGAATGCTTTGGATCGTACCCAACACCGTCACTACATCGTTATACATCAACGCCTGGATCGGCTTCAATAAAGAATAATCTTCATAACGACGCGGGAAGAAATACAACATATCCCCCAACGTCTGCATGCCAAGTTTTGCCAGTGACTCTGCGTTCTTCGGTCCAACACCGTTCAACACGGTCAACTGCGCACTTAAGGCTGCAGGTGTTTGGCTGTGCTTTGCACTGGTCGCAGAATCAAAACGTTGCGGAGAATTTTGTCTCTGCTTTTGCTGTTGCTGTGGAGGAGGAGTCTGTCTTGTCTGGCTCTGAGCCTGTACTGGAGCCGTTTCAGCATCACCATTTTTTGGCTTCGCCTCATCATCGCTTCTTTGCGGACGTTGAGGCTGCCCTCCCCTGGGAGGCTGTTGGGGTCTCTGCGGCTGTGTCTGCCCTTTGGGTTTCTGACCCGCTTCCGGGTAGGTTTCCCCAATCCGTTTCCAAAGGCCCTTAAGAGAATCGGCGCGACCCGTGGGGGTCAACTTTTCATAGGCTCGCAAGCGCGAAGCGACAGCCTGAATTACTTCTTCCGCCACGCCATCGGCGCGGGCTTCCCCTTCCCAATAATCCAACATTTTGGCTAGCCCGCCAATGATGGCGGTATTTTCGTATTTGTTTTCGTGTTCGAGTCGAAAAAATTTGCGTAGTTTTTCCAAAGACGGTTGCATAATGGTCAATTTTATCATGGGCAGGCATCAACATATTCTCAGATACCTCGAATGGACTTGAAACTGGATCATATGCCCCCAAATTCCTACTCAATGACCTTGACTTAATAATAAATTGATACTACTATCAAATTATTAATACTAAACACGGAGAAGTTATTCATGAATTGGTTCAACAATAGCAGACTTTTCGAACTTGCACGACAGGGACAGCGATTGACCCATATTGCAGCAGTCATTCCGCTTACGATCGTTTTTACCCTTTTATCTCAACTTGGCATCCTTCCCTTGTTCGTCGTCCTCGGCGCGATCTATGGGTTTACCGAAAGAGGCGTCTCACTGAATGGTCTTCCCAACACAGTGACAGGTCTTTGGATGGGTTTACAGCTTGTTTTCGCATTCGGGCTGATGTACGTCATTCTTTGGGCGTGGTTGAAATGGGTGGAGAAGCGCCCCTTTTGGACGCTTGGGTATGAAAGCCAAAACGCACTCTCCAAATATGGTCGCGGATTCTTATTTGGGGCATTGATGTTTGCAGCTGCTGTGGGCATCCTGGCTTTGTTTGGCAGTGTCTCTTTTGAGCAGGGCAATCCTGCTGAACAAGGTTTTCCTGCCATTGCTGGTGTTATGCTGGTTCTGATCGGTTGGATCGTTCAAGGCGGTGCGGAAGAAGTGTTGATACGAGGCTGGGTGCTGCCGGTCATTGGTGCGCGCTACAAACCGTGGGTCGGGCTGTTAGTGTCTTCTTTAATCTTCGCTCTTCTGCATGGGCTCAACCCCAACTTAAGCGTAATTGCCTTGGTCAACCTTGCTTTGTTCGGTGTCTTTGCTGGTTTATATGCCATGCGCGAAGGCTCCATGTGGGGCATCAGCGCTCTGCATACCGTTTGGAATTGGGTGCAGGGAAACTTCTTCGGCTTACAAGTCAGCGGGAATGGTGCAGGTGGCGGCACCTTGATCAACTTAATGGAAACCGGCGCAGACTGGCTGACCGGCGGTGAGTTTGGTCCGGAAGGCGGGTTGGCGGTAACGATTGTGTTATTGATCTCGATCGCGATCACATTGTTTTGGAAAAGCAACCAAATCAATGAACCACAACCTAATCCCGAGGGCATGGCAGGATCATAGAAAGATTTCCCCAACGATCACTCCTGAAGAGGCGAGATAATTTTCTCACCTCTTCAGGAGTTTTTATTTCCTCACCGCCGCAAAGCCAATACAATTCGGCCCGAGATGCGTGCCGATCACAGCTGTCACATTGACGAACAAGACATCCCTCGGCACAGACATGCGCGAGCGTTCCATCATCCCATTCAATAAACGCCTGGCACGGTCTTCGGCATTGGTATGAAGGATCGCAAGATGTTCCATCTCCCCCACTTCCAAGAGTTTGCCAAAAATAAATTCATCTGCCTGACTGGTGGTGCGGTTGACCGCCATCGGTTTGACCTCACCATTGCGCAACTCCACAACTGGTTTGATGGAGAGTAATCCGCCGATGTTGGCGACCACGCTTGGGATTCGTCCGCTGCGTTTTAGGTATTCCATTGTATCGAGCGCGGCAAAGACCTTTGTACGTCGCTCTGTGGATGCTATCGCTTCCAAAGCAGCCTTTTCGCCAAGGTCTGCGGCTTCGGCGGCGGCAAGCACCTGAAAGCCAATGCCCATGGAGAGGGAACCGCTATCCACACAGGTGATTTTGCCGGGGAAATCTTGCGCGGCGCGGCGGGCAACGTTGACCACACCCGAGAGTTTGCCCGAAACGTGAATGGAGAGGATGTGGTCAAAGCCAGAGTCGAGTAGAGCCTGATACGGCTTGAGAAAATCTCCAATGGACGGTGCAGCAGTTGTCGGCGGGGTATGAAGCGAAGGCAGGCGGTTGTAAAACTCCTCACGCGAGATGCCAATCCCATCCTTGTATTCTTTTCCCTCCAAAATCAGAACCGTAGGCACCACTTGGATCTCGTGTTCTTCGATGAGGTATGCGGGCAGGTCGGCGGTTGAGTCGGTGACGATTCCTAGTTTCATAAGAGAAAGTTTAGCATAAGAAGGGTATATCCCCCAAAAGGGTAATTGTCACCTGATACTTTCTACTTGACATACTGTATATTACACAGTATAATGCGATAAAGGATGAGATATGGCAAACACAGAATCTCTCGAAAATGTCGTTTTGGAGTTACGGCGCGGGGTGATCGTGCTGGCAGCGCTCAGCCAGTTGAGCACTGAAGAGTATGGTTACTCGCTGCTGAAGAAACTCGCCGATCTCGGTTTGGAGGTGGATCAGGGTACGTTGTATCCCCTCCTCCGCCGGTTGGAGGCGCAAGGGCTGTTGGAATCGGTCTGGAAGCTTGAAGAGGCGCGCCCACGTCGGTATTATGTAATTAGTGCAGAAGGCAAGAAACTTTTGCCTAAAATGAAAAAGGAATGGGCTGGCATTGTGTCTGTGATGGACAAGATGCTCTCGTAAGGAAAGGATGGAAAAATCATGAACCTCATTGATCGTTACGTTGCCGAAGTCGGCAGGCACCTTTTGCTCGTCAAAGGTCGCACAGACATTGAAAAAGAATTACGCTCTACACTGGAAGACATGTTGGAGGAACGCGCACAAAAAACAGGCAAACCGGCTGATGAAGCCATGCAAGTTGACATGCTAAAAGAATATGGCGCACCACACAAAGTGGCAGAGACGTATAACCCCAACCCCTATTTGATCGGTCCGCGCATCTTTCCTTTCTTTATGTTCATTCTCAAGATCGTGGTGGCAGCTGTGGCATTTGGGTTAACCATTGCCACCGCCATTCAGATCATGGCGGCTTCACCCATGAGTGCAATGGAATTGCTCTCAACCATTGGAAAGGGATTGTTGAATATCGTTTCAGCGTGCATTGCGGCATTCGGCAACATCGCCTTGATCTTTGCCCTGATCGAACGCTATGCACCTGCTGCTGAATTTGACATCGACGAGAAGAAGGAATGGGACCCTGCTTCTTTGATGAAAGAACCTGAGCCGCAGGAAGTTAAGGTCTGGGAACCGATCCTTGCCATCGTACTCACGTTCATTGCGCTCAGCATCTTCAACTTCAACCCGCACTTGATCGGTTTCTACTATCTTGACGGGAATGAGTGGCAGGTGACACCGCTGCTCTCCGAAGCCTTCTTCCGCTGGCTGCCGCTGATGAACATCGCCTGGGTTGCGGAGATCGTGATGAACGGTATGCTCCTTCGCTCCGGCAAGTGGACAACCTCCTCCCGATTTGTTTCCATCGGCACGAAACTGTTGCAGATCGTCATTCTCGTTCTACTCATCGCCGGTCCGTCCATCCTGGCACTCACGACGGACAACTTGCAAACCGCTGGAGTGACTGACCCCGAAGCGCTCAACATCCTTGAGACAATGGCAAACACAGGAATGGATATCGTCCTTGGTCTGGGAATCTTGGGTTCGATCGTAGAGATCATCAAAATCATCTACAAAATGGTAACTAACAAGTAAACATATTCAAATAAAAAAGAGACCGTCACTCTTTAGCGACGGTCTCTTTTCGTTTAAGAACTATTCGATCGAAAGGATGAACTGGTAGTGAGGCTGCCCACCCTCTTGCACCTCAACTTCGAGATTGGAGTACTTCTCACGAACAGCATCTGCAAGGCGATTGGCTTCTACATGGGACATATCACCGCCATAGAACAGAGTCACGATCTCATGGTCGGCTGCTTCGGCTTTTTCCAATAATTCAAATAAACCATGTTCAACCGTATCGGCAGAGGCAACCAGTTTTCCATCTAACAGAGAGATCACCTGACCATCTTTCACGGTCACGCCATCGATCTCAACCGAGCGGGTCGCCACTGTGATCTCACCGGTTTTTACATTGCTCATGGCCTTGTTCATCTTGGCAGCAACAGCTTCCACATCGCCGCTGGGGTCGAATGAAAGCATTGCAGCAAGTCCTTGCGGAACGGTGCGGGTTGGAACCACTTGCACTTTCTTTACTGTCACATCCTTGGCTTGATTCGCCGCCATCACAATATTCTTGTTGTTCGGCAGGATGATAACTTTATCTGTCGGCATATTCTCGAACGAACTAAGAATATCCTGTGTTGATGGGTTCATGGTCTGCCCGCCTGCCACAACAGCAGCAACACCCAGGCTTGCAAAGATGCGGCTCAGACCCGTACCCGGCGAAACCACCACCACCGCAATATTTCCCGGCTCTACCGCACCAAATTGGATCTGGGTTGACTTGCTCTTCTGAATATCATCCATCTGCGCCATCAGGTTTTCAATGGCTACCTTGGTCACCGTACCAATACCCATGATGTAATCGATCGGAACATAGCGGTTCTCGGTCGGCACATGGATGTGCATACGATACATCCCATCGCCCTCACCCACTTGAATGGATGTACCCATCTCTTCAAGCCTGGCATAGAACCCATGCAAGTCAAGTTCGCCGTTCGGCACAAAGTCTACAACCACTTCGTAGTCCTGTCCCTCTTCCACTTCTTCCATCGCGCCTTCAAGGCTCATGGCAGAGATCGGCTGCACGCTGACCGTTGGGGTCTCCAACGACTCACCATACACATGGCGCAACATGCCCTCAAGGAAGAAGAACAAGCCTTTACCGCCCGAATCAACAACGCCTGCCTGCTTCAGGATGGGAAGCAATTCAGGCGTCCTTTTGACCGATTCATCTGCGGCTTTGACAACGAGTTCAAGCAATTCGATCGCATCTTTAACGGACCCGCGAGCTGCTTCAGCTGCATTAGCCGTTTCTTTAATGACGGTGAGAATCGTCCCCTCGACAGGCTTCACCACACCTTTATAGGCTGTATCACGCGCTTCACCCAATGCTTTGATGAAGGTATCTATATCCAGCGTTTCAGCTTCATGCACACCGCGCGAAAATCCACGCAGGATCTGGCTGGTGATCACGCCGGAATTTCCGCGTGCACCCATTAATGCACCCTTTGAAAATGCAGCTGCCATCTCCCCAAGATGGATCGTCCCCTTGTCTTTTACTTCATTCCATGCCGCCTGCAGTGTCAGGCTCATGTTCGTGCCTGTGTCACCATCAGGAACAGGGAACACGTTCAACGCGTTGACCACTTGCTGGTTGGTGCGCAACCAGGTCAACCCAGCTTCAACGAGGCGCTTGAACGCCTGTCCATCAATGGTCCGTTTGCGGAATTTCTCGACTCGCGCAGTATCGATCGCCATGTATTCCTTCTCCTAGTCTGTGTTGCTAATGCGCAGTCCCGCCACATGCACATTGACCGTATTTACTCGTAACCCTAACGCTTTTTCCACATGGAAACGCACCGTATTTGCCACACTTTCCGCCACTGAATTGATGCGTGTGCCGTATTCCACGATCACATGGATATCGATATGGATCTCGTCCTCTTTATAGTGGACGGAAATACCGCGAGAAGGCTCGCGTGTAATAGTGGAGACGATGCCGTCTGCCAGATTTTTGGGAGCCAGACCCACTACTCCGTAAGATTGCAAGGTGGCATGATACGCGATCGTCGCCACTGCGTTCGGCGAGACATGGATCCCGCCCAAGGATGTTGTTTCTTCGCCCATAGGTTCCTCATTCATAATTTTCAGACATAAACGTCTGATTTTAGTTCTCAATCGTACACTGGGGACGGTAAAAGGAGCACGTCCGCCCCATTTTCATATCCTGTTCCTATTTTAACATCTTATCTTGAAGTTGGTTGCGTTCTATGGTAAAATGCCGTGCCTTCGAAAAGGGCAATTGGAATTATTAGCAAGGAAAGACGAGAAAGAAAGGATTTCAAACATGGCAAAGTGCAATCACTGCGGCAAGGCAACTACCTTCGGTCACAACCGCTCCTTTTCCCAGCGTGCCACCAACCGCACGTTCAAACCCAACCTCCAGAAGGTTTCGGTAATGGAAAAGGGTCGCCTCGTGCAGAAGACGCTGTGCACCAAGTGCATCAAAACACTTGGCAAATCTGCGGCATAAGGTTCGTTCTTTTTTTACCTCAAGAATCGCGGCGCATTCAGCGCCGTGATTTTTGTTTTAATGTTAATCAAAGGGCGGGGTTTCCCCGCCCTTATGCTGTCAGAATTTCCTTCAATGCCCGCACCCCTGCCCCACTGCCTTGCGGATGTTTGAACGCTGCATTCCCGGTTACGAACACATTTGCGCCTGCCCGCTTCATCAATGGGAGGGTCTCAGCATTAATACCCCCGTCCACCTCAAGATGAGCAGATGAACGAAGCACGTCTAATTTGGTACGAATTTCTTCAACTTTACTGATCATCTCAGGCATGAACTTCTGACCAGAAAACCCGGGAACAACACTCATCACAAGGACAAGATCAACAAGAGGAAGCACATGATCGATCGCAGAAGCTGGGGTGGCTGGGTTCAACGTCACACCGGCTGTGCAGCCATAGGATTTGATCTGTGCGATCACTTTAGGTAGATCTGGACAAGTCTCCACATGGACGGTGATGTTATTCACACCCGCTTCTGCAAACGCAGGGATGTATTTCTCCGGCTCGGAGATCATGAGATGAGCATCGAGCGGAAGGTTGGCAACCCGCCTCAGAGACCGGACGAATAACGGTCCAATGGTGATGTCGGGGACAAAATGCCCATCCATCACATCAACATGAATCCAATCTGCACCGGCAGCTTCAATGGTGGCGACTTCATCCGCAATGTGCGTAAAATCAGAAGCAATAATAGAGGGAGCAAGAAGGTAATTAGTCATAATCTAAAAAAGAACTGACAGGCATGAACCTGTCAGTTCTTTACATTTAACTAGGTGGAAAAAAGGAAAAATAAACCAAAAGCCCAAACGGGATGAGTCCACCCCATGCTAACACAGCGAGCAACCCCAAGCCAACGGCGATCCAGTCAATGGGTTCGGCGGGGAATTCTTCTTCACGATAGGTAGGAGCAGGTTCCGGCTGAATCGTTTGAGGCGGATAAGGAGGTTGGTAATACTGTTGCGGGGCCGGTTCTGGCTGCGACCGTTGTTGGCTCTGTGGTGAGAGTCGTTCTGCTATATCCTGTTTAATGGTAATAACTGGCTGTGAAGGGGATTCTTTTTGAGGCTTAACAGGAACAGGTTCGGTGCCAAATTTTTGGAGGACGCGTCCCAGCTGATCGGCAGTCCGATAACGTGCCGCTGGTTCCTTGGAAAGAACTTTCATTACGATCTCTTCAAGGGCAGATGGTATATCGGGAACATATTCGCTTACAGGCAATGGACGGGCGGAAATATGAAGTCGCGCAAGTTCATCTGCAGTGGATGCTGTAAAAGGGGTTGTACCGGTAAGTATTTCGTAGAGGACCACGCCAAGCGAATATACATCGGATGCGGGAGTTGGAGCTTCACCTGTTGCTTGTTCAGGGGCGAAGTATAGCGGCGAACCCCAAACAACATCATTACGCTCGCCGGGTTTGATTGTAGCCAACGCTCTTGCAATCCCAAAGTCAGTGACCTTGAGACGCATATCTTTTGAGACAAGCATGTTGTGCGGTTTGATATCACAGTGGACCAAACCGGCACGATGAGCATATCCCACCCCGGCACATGCCTGGATCATTAGTGGGATCCCCTGAGTGTAGGGGAACCGTCCGCGTTCGCGAACCAGTTGTTTCAGGTCCTTACCGGGAACATGCTCCATAACAATGTAAAGCAGTTCATCTGCAGAGCCAAAGTCATGGACGGTAACGATGTTCGGGTGAGAAAGATTTGCCGCTGAACGCGCTTCAAGCCAGAACTGTTTTTGGAAATTCTCGTTGGTGGAATATTCCTTGCGCAGAACTTTAATGGCAACAGGGCGGTCCAGTACGACATCGCGTGCACGATACACATTCGCCATGCCGCCGGAGCCCAGCACTTCTTCAAGTTGATATCGATCGTTAAGTAAGGCACCTTCGGTCATTGTATGGAGATTATACCGTGAGTTGGTTGGGTAAGGCGTAGGCGTAAAATCATGGTGATTTTTTTCCTTCTTGAGGTCATTCCAAATAAGGCTAACAGGTCTGTTAAGCGCAAACAAGCCTGTTCTATTGTAAAGAAACCATATCCTCGATAATAATCTTTCATATAAATTTACGACTATCCCTGTTATTAGTAAATCGTTTACAATATGGAACGCTATAGGAGATCCATCATGTTAGGCGACCCCATCCTAGTTATGCTTGTTGAAGACAATGCTGATCATGCTGAACTCGTCATCCGAACGATGGAGAGTCACCACATCCCTACCAAGATCCAACATCTGACTGACGGTGAATCGGCATTGGATTATCTTCTACGGCGCAATGAGTATAGCGATCCCGAAACAAGTCCCCGTCCACATATGATTCTTTTGGATCTGCGCCTGCCGCGAGTGGATGGGCTTGAAGTTCTCCGAATCATAAAAGAGGAAGAGGAACTCAGGAGCATCCCGGTGGTTATCCTGACGACATCTGAAGCCGAAAAAGATGTCATGCACGCGTACGAAAATTATGTGAACAGTTACCTTGTAAAACCGGTCGGATTTGAAGATTTTAGTAACTTAATGAAAGATCTAGGCGTTTATTGGCTGGGCTGGAATAAACAACTTCGCGCATAATCCCTCATGTCGAACGAGACAATTCAAATTCTGCTGGTCGAGGACGAAGAACCGCATGCGGAGCTTATTCAACGCGCCTTTGAAGATCAGGGAACGGAATTTGAGATCCATCGTGTTCGTTCCCTCGGAGAAGCTCGCGAACAAAGACGTATCAAAGAACCACGCTTGATCATTGCTGATTGGCGGCTCCCAGACGGGGAAAGCCTGGAATTGCTGCCCAATCACCGTGACCCTCTTGCCACCCCCATTATTTTGATGACCAGTTATGGCAACGAACGCATCGCTGTTGAAGCACTCAAATCTGGTGCGTTGGATTATGTCGTAAAATCCCCAGAATCCATGTTGGATATGCCTCACCTGGCGCGCAAAGCCCTTGATCAGTGGAAAGCTCGTGCAGACCGCATCCACATGCAAGAAGCGCTATCTGAAAGTGAAGCTCATTTCCGTCTATTGGCGGAAAACGCCAGCGACATGATCACCCGCCTCAATACTGACGGGTATATGTTCTACATCTCCCCCGCCTGCAAAACCATTCTTGGCTATAAACCTGAAGAAATGATAGGGGTGAGCAGTTTTGATTTGATCAAACCCG
>JBEBCV010000184.1:0-9156 GCA_041157505.1 Chloroflexota bacterium
AATGGATAGCATGAGCGGCGCATAAAAGCGGCGGGCAGCATAATGCAATGCCTTCCAACGCCCAAAGTAATCAAGACTCGCCCACGAAGCAACGGGCCAGCAATCATTCAATTGCCAATACAAGGTACCAGAGACGCGGTTGGTATGTCTGCGCCAATGCTCCACACCGTAGCGAATACCTTCGGCTTGCAGCACCAGGCTGAGATACACCAGTGATTCAAAATCCTTGGGCAGCCTGAACGTATCGAGCATCTGCCGGACCATCAACACATTGCCGCTGGCGTTCTTCTGATGCTGCTCCATAATGTAAGAGGTCATGTTCCATTCGGATTCTTCAGCATAGGTGCGAATGGTTTCCAATGGCGGAAGCGCCTGAAAACCGAATTCGCTCATGAAGCGTGGATACTGATTGCGATAGGCAGTGAATGGTTTGCCGCCGTGCCAAACATCCCAGTAATGCGCGTCACCTTGAATTTGTCCGTTCGGGTTTTCAAATGGCGTATCTGAAGAAGGTGAACTGGGCCAGTACACGTTATCAGGGTCTTCGGCGTTGCACCATTCTTTCAAGGTTTGATGGAAAAATTTGTTGTACACGGCTTTCAAGGTTTCGAGTTCGGGGTTCTGCCAGTTCCACTCTGCCCAACCTTGTTCCATTTCGTTGTTGCCGCACCATAACGCCAGCGAAGCACGATGACGAATGCGGCGAATGTTCTCCACCGCTTCCACGCGCACGTTCTCTAAAAATTCAGGTTCATCGAGCGGGTAGATGCTGCATGAGAAAATAAAATCCTGCCAGATCAAAATGCCATAGCGGTCGCACAAATCGTAGAAGCGTTCTTCTTCATAGAAACCACCACCCCACACCCGCAGCATGTTTTGATGCGTATCCACAGCCGAACGAATCAACCCTTCGAGTGATTCTTCGGTGAGACGAGTCGGGAAGGAGTCAGCGGGGATCCAATCTGCACCTTTGGCAAAGAAAGGATGACCATTGACCACAAAGGTGAATGACTTACCCCATTCATCCGGTTCTTGCTTAAGCTCGATCTTGCGCAAACCCATTTGGTATTTTTTTTCATCCAGAGTTTGGTCGCCTTCATTTAAAACCACGCGCACTTGATAAAGCGGCTGCTCTCCTAAACCATTGGGCCACCACAACTGCGGATTCTTGACTTGCATGGACACGACACCGCTTGCAGAGGTGAGAGAAATGTTTTCGGCTTGTTCCGAACCGTCTGGAGCGGTAACAAGCAATGTCACAGAAAGAGGCGCGTGTGCGTTTTCCACTTCCACTCGCGCAGAGATGGTCACGTTGCCTTTATCGTGGTTTTGGCGCAGGTGAACTTCAGAGATACGTGCCGAGTCGTATACTTCGAGATAAATATCTTTCCAGATGCCAATGGGCGGAAGCTGCGGGCCCCAATCCCAGCCGAATTGGCAGGGTGCTTTACGCAGGTGAGGTCCGCCCGCGATGGCTTGCGGAACTCCGTTCATTGGGCGGGCATTATTTTTTTCGGTAACGTATTTGACGGGTGATCTGAAGGTGATGGTGATTTCGTTGCCTTCAGCTTTGAGCAAGGACTTCACGTCAAAGCGATATTGGCGGAACATGTTGTTCGTTTCACCGATCTGTTTGCCGTTAAGCGTCAGGGAAGCAAGCGTATCCAATCCATCACAGACGAGCCAGATCTGCTTGCGGTGGAAGACCTCTGCCTGCACATTGAAGGAACTGCGATATTCCCAATCACTTTCGGCAACCCAGGCAACACGCTTTTCATTATCTCCCACGAAAGGGTCGGGGATGCGTCCCAATTCCATCAGATCGGTATGAACGCCGCCGGGAACTTGAGCAGAAAGCCATTCTTCAGAACCCAACTGGCGAAATTGCCATAGGCTTGTTAGAGATTGTTTTTTCATTTAATTTTCCTTGTGCAAGCGTCAATTACAAACTACACGGTCGAAAGATCCCATTCTTCGTAGATCTTTGGAACATCATTGATGAGGCGTTTGGTGTACGGATGGCGCGGACTGAGGATCACTTCATCTGCGGAGCCACCTTCAACAAACTTGCCTTTTTCCATAATATAAACACTATCTGAAACGTAATACGCCAGACCAATATCGTGGGTAATGAAGATAATGGTCATACCGATCTCTTTGCGGAGATGCATCAACTCATCCAGAATGGTGGCGCGCGAGCAGGCATCGATCATGGAGGTTGGCTCGTCGGCGAGGAGAATTTTGGGTTTGAGCAAAAAGATGCGGGCGATCATGAGGCGCTGCATTTGTCCACCGGAAAGTTCGAAGGGATATTTATTGGTCAATTCTTCGAACTTGAGGTTTACGAAACTGCATGCCTCGGTCATCATTTCGATCTTCTTTTCACGCGGGTAGTAACGTCCACCGCGCATATTGATGCAATCAAGAAGGACCGAGTCGATCTTGTTGAAGATGTTATAGGAAGAGAACGGGTCCTGAAAGATCGCTTGAATGTTTTTCCAGTATTCCTGTTTTTTTGCGTGAGAGCTGATATCACGCTTAACGCCCTGGAAGTACACATCACCCGATGTCGGGTTCATCAAACCCAGCAGAACCTTGGAAAGTGTGGTCTTGCCGCTGCCAGACTCACCCACAATGGAGACCACTTCGCCCTCATAAAGGTCGAGGTCTACATTATCGATTGCCACAGTTTTCTGTCGTCCAAAACCAAATGTCTTGGTGATGCCTTTGGCGCTCAGGTAAAGTTTTTTCTCTTTTATCATTTCTGTTGCTCCTCACGGGCATAGGCTTCACGTAATTCTGCTTCAGGAATAATGCAACGATATACCCGTCCATTGCTCGCTTCACGCAAAGATATACTCGCCAGGCGGCATTCAGGGCGGACAAACCGGCAGCGCTCTGCAAATCGGCAGCCAGAAGGTGGTTTTTTGAGGTTGGGTGGAACCCCGGGAATCGCGGTCAATTTGACATCACGCAAGCCCTTTTCAGGAACGATGATCGAACCCATCAGACCTTTGGAGTATGGATGGATCGGGTCGAAGACCATTTCGTGTGAGGTGCCTTTTTCTACGATCTGCCCGGCGTACATAACCATGATGTCATCCACCACGTTATAAAGCAGGGGAAGTTCATGGGTGATGAAGATCATGGAGCTGATAAAGCCTGCCTCCATCAATTGCTTGAGCATTTTGATGACCATCTTTTGTGAGGTGACATCCAGCGCCGAAGAGGGTTCATCCGCGATCAGAACTTTAGGCAGCAATAAAACAGAGATGGCGATCACCGTACGCTGTTTCATACCACCAGAAAGTTCAACAGGATATTTCTCCAAAACCTCCGGGGGAAGACCCAGTGTTTCAAAGAGTTTTCTGGCACGGTCGTAAATATCTCGCTTGGTGACGTACATTTCGTGCTCGAGAATGACATCTTCGATAAAGTGAATGATCTTACGAGTCGGGTTTAGAGCATTCATGGCAGCCTGCGGAATGTAGGCGATCTCTTTACCCAAAATAGACTTACGCACGTCATCCGGCTTCATGCCCGAAATATTATTGCCATTGATGATGATGTCCCCGTTCATGTAGTGCAGAGGCGGAAAGTAATATCCCATCAAGCTGAGCGCCAGAGTGGATTTTCCACACCCAGATTCGCCTGCAATACCAAGAGAGCGCCCTTCTTCTACTTTAAGAGATACCTTATCAACTGCATACACATCCTCACGGAAGCGGGTGACATATTTTGTTGATAATTCTCTAACATCTAACATTGTGGTTGTCATGTTGGTCTCCTAGTCTCTTAAAGCGGGGTTGAACACCTGATCCATACCAGTGTTCATCAGGTTCATCGAGAAGGTAATGAGGGCGATCGTGACAAGCACCGGCATATATGCCCACCAATTGCCAAGAATGTGCGCTTGATAGATCATTGCCCAGTTCATCATTAACCCGAGGGTGGGGACTTCTGTGGTGCGTGGTCCCAGCCCAAGGATGGAAAGCCCTGCCTCTGCCAGAATACCAGAGGAGATCTGCAAGATAAGCGCCATGATCACATAAGACATGATGTATGGGAGAATGTCACTGAGGATGATATGGACAATGGAGTGCCCGGAAAGTTTCGAGAGGTTGACATGGTCACGGTTCCGAAGGGAGATGACCTGAGAACGAACCGCCCGCGCCGTCCACACCCATGAGGTGAGCCCGATCACAACCGCGATGGTGAATGCACCGCGCTGCTCCTGTCCGATACTAAATGAGATCAAGATCAGTAATACAAAAGGCGGAATCACAATGAATAGGTTCGTGATGAACATGATGATGTCATCTACAAACCCACCCACATACCCGGCTAACAAACCCAGGGTCAAACCGATCAAGGTGGCAATTAGCCCGGCCACAAAACCGATCTGCAATGAAACCCGGGTTGCGGAGACCAATTCCGTCAGCACATCTCTGCCAAAGTTATCGGTCCCAAGTGGAAGGACGCGAATATTCGCAACCTCACCAACATTTACATAATCGGTTTGTTGAATGGTATCGATCTGCTCAAGTTCACTGGTCTGGGGATTGGTCTGCATAACTGTTGCAGCTTCAGTGGAGAGCAAGCCTTTGAGCGCATTGTTAAGACGGACATAATAATTCCGCTTGGCATTGGTCATGCCGGGAATGTTCTTTTTCGGGTCGTAATTTGCAAACCACTGGTCAAGAAGTTTCGCTGTATCCGTTGTGTCGATCTCGCTCTCTGGGATCCCGGCAGCAACCAACCATTCTTTTACAGCCAAACGGTCTTCTTCGTTCATTTTATTTGTGATCCGCTTGGCGGAGGCATCATCCAGATTAAGAGTGTAAGTCGTGGAGCTCATACTGTCATATACACTGACATAAATTCCTGGAGGAAAGAATGTGCCCTGCCCAATGATCGCCAGTGGCGGGTTGGTAAAGATCATCGGGTAGAAGATGACGATCAAAATGATGGTCGTAAATATGGAGAAACCCGTAACGAATTTACCTGAGCGAAAAACCTGTTGGATGATATGTTTCATGCTGGTTTCTCCACTTAGTCAGATTGCGCGGCTTTGATGCGCGGATCGATCAAGCCGTATAAGATCTCAATGATGAAGTTGGCAAGCAACGCCATGATCGTAATGATCAAGGTGGCAGCGGAGATCAAGGGGTAATCTTGTCCCAATACCGCCCGCAGCAAGGTGGTGCCAAGCCCGGGGTAACTGAAAACGATCTCTGCCACGAGTGCGCCGCCCACCATCGTACCAACGGATAATGCCAGACCTGTTACCTGAGGAAGCATGGCATTTCGGAACACATAACCGACGATCTTGCTGTCTTTGATACCCATGAAACGGGCATATTTCACATAATCCGCGTTCAATTCATAAATGGACATCGAACGCATACCGATCGCCTGCCCACCAATGGCAATGACCACGATGGACCAGAACGGTAACTGATAATGAAGGATCACGGATTGGATAAAGTTCCAACTAAAATTTGGAATCATGTCGAAACCATATCCGCCTGACGTGGGGAACCATTTGAGGTTGACCCCAAAAATAACCATGAAAATAACTGCCATGCCAAACGCCGGAAAGTTACTGACAAAAATACTAACAGGCATCAGGATTTTATCGAAACCACCCTTGAGGTATGCCGCCAAGGCACCCAATGTATTCCCGATGATCCATCCAACAATAATGGCTGGGAATTGAAGCGCGATCGTCCACCAAATCGATGCTTTGATCACATCCGCAACGGTTCTGGGGTATTGGCTGAAAGAAAAGCCAAAGTCACCACGGACAACATTCTTAATATAGATAATAAATTGTTCGAGTATGGGTTTGTTTGTTCCAAACAATTCTACATACTGTTCATAAATAGCTTGAACACCAGTGGAGTTGCTCATGCCCTGAGCTAATCTTGCCACAATCGCAGCGACAGGGTCACCTGGCATCAAGCGCGGCAAAATGAAATTCAACACGAAAGCAAATACGAACGTAAGCGCAAACCACCCCAATTTGTTGAGGAAATACTTAAGGTATCCTTTCAAGGTACACCTCCTCTAAACTATGGATATTACCTGGCAAACATTCACACAATTTTTGTCCATTATTTTCTCACAGATGGGCTGCCCAAGCAGGAGCACGGTGAAAAAATTCTTCTCTTATATAAGAACAGCCATGCCCCACTAAGGGTGGAACATGGCTGTTTTTAAACATAGGCGGGATTACGGGTTGACGAGCGTCAGGTTATAGAGACCTGCGATGCTCCAGCCATCTGTAAGATCGAGAGGCGGAACGGGCGGATTGGTACCATCTCCATCGTGGGGGAAGTTGGTCCAAACGGTCTCGTTGACGGTGTGGAAGGACTGCGGGCGGTACATGAGGGTGAAGGAAGGAACTTCGGTCAAATAGATCTTAACCAATTCGGTGTAGGTTTCCTTCAGTTTGGCTTCGTCGGTTTCAGATGGGATCGAAGCGATCAAAGCATCGGCATCAGGATTGGAATACTGACCCCAGTTTCCATTCCAGTTGCTTGGCATACCAATGAATTCAGAGCTCATCAGTTTGCGGATGCGTCCCCAAGGCTGTGTAGGACCAGCGCCATCGCTCCACATCATGAAGATGTCGTAGCCAGCGGGAAGTGGGGCATCAGACTTGGTAACAACGGTCTGGTAGACAGACCATTCAGGATAGTTGGTGGTGATTTCGATACCAATTTCCTTGCCAGCAGCAGCAACTACTTCGATCGCGGCTTGCCAGTCAGACCAACCATTGGGGCAGGTCGCAACATAGCTGAGCTTCTGACCGTTGTATTCGCGCCAGCCATCGCCATCAGTATCCACAACACCGGCTTCATCGAGGAGCGCCTTGGCGCCTTCAATGTCATTGCCAGCCCATTGCAGGTCGGCAACAGCAGTGGCATCGTAGATAGACTGTTCGCCAGCGGTCGGGTTCATGAGCGAGCGGGGAGCCTGATCAAACGTGGCGGACTGATTGGTCATCGCGTTGGCGATAATGGTGGGGTAATCAACTGCAATGGCGATCGCCTTGCGAACGGCAGGTTGATCCAAACCGGGGGAAGTAAGGTTAAAGAACGCGGTCGGGAGGCTCGCACCGATCTGATAAGGTGCTTCAGGCAGGTAGGTTGAAATGGGAAGACCCTGATTCAACCAAAGGTCTTGAACGTTCGAGTTGAACTGTTGGGATACATCCACTTCACCAGCCTGAAGAGCGGTGGTGCCGGCAGCATTGTCTTTGAAGATCACATGAGCCAGGTACTTGGGCGCAGGCAGCTTGCCCCACATGGAGGCATCTTGACCCCAGTAATTGTCATCACGAATGAAGACAACTTTGGTGTCATCAGCAAAATACTTGGAATAAGGACCGGACCAAACAACATCTTCCGCGGTATCAGCAAGAAGAGCTGCAGAATCGCCAGCAACGCGGGCTTCAAGGGTTTCAGTCCAGGCTTTTTGAATGACGTAGTTGGTGCTCAGGTAAGCGGAAACGAGCAGCGGGTTAACAGCTTTGCCATCTTCACCCAACTTTGCCTTTACAACAACTGTCTCAGCATCAACAGCTTCGATGTTTTCGATGTAGGGTGTGTTGGCAGCGCCGACGGGGGTGCTGTATTTCACATGGGTTGCCCAGGTGTATGCAACATCTTCAGCGGTGACAGGAGAGCCATCACTCCAATGGGCGGCTGATTTCATCTTGAATGTGATTTCAGTGCGTTCAGCATTCCAAACGAAATCACCATCCGCGAGAAGCGGATAGACCTTGCCATCCAACATGTTGTAAAGATAGGGGGTTTCGAACATCGGTACACGTGCATTGTCCTGTTGGGCAATTGCAAGAGCGTTGTTCATGCTATTGGAATAGGGGTTCCAACCAACTACAGGTCCCCACTGTTGACCATTGAAGTAAAGGGTCTCATTGCGGGGTAAAGCATTGGGATCAGCAGGTTCGCTGGAAGCAGGTTCTTCAGTTGCCACCGCTTCGGTAGCAGCAGGAGCATCAGTTGCGGCCGGGACTTCGGCGGCAGGAGCTTCAGTTGCTGGTGTAGCGCAAGCGGTGAGGATCATCGATGCGATGACCAACAAAGAAACAACGTACAAAATTTTCTTCATGGTGAGTTTTTCTCCTCAAAATAGGGTTTGGTATGACCAATTGAAACTCTTTCTTCATGAATCAATTACAGGCGGCTTTCACCTCCTTTTACGATCGTTTTATCTTGGTTTCCACATCAAAACAAACTTATTACGTTCAGCAACACGTACCTAAAAAGCAATTTCCAAAACTTACGGTATAAGAATAGACCAAGTGGGTCAACAAATTAATCGGGTTTTCGGATGATTTTTTAGTCAGGAAAAGGCATGAATTTATAACCATTATATTGTTAACATATGATTATTAAGAAAAAAGTTACCCAACGGGTATAATTCGAACCGTTGGGTAACTTTTCAAACCGGAGACATCATGTCTAGCTACGAAAAAGCAATTGCAAAAGATGGTTTCCTGCAAACAAGCTCAAACTCCATTCCGATTGGGTCATTTTTGTGGTTTGAGTGGCTTTCAAAGGCTAAAAAATTCTCCTTTAAGTACCCAAATGGAACATTTGTAGCGCAACATGAAACCCGGCGAAATACATCTTATTGGTATGCCTATAAACGGCGGGATGGCAAATTACATAAAGCATATATTGGCAAAACTGAAGAATTAACTTTGGAAAGGCTGCAACAAATTGGTCATTTATTAAGAGGCGAGGATGCCAATGAAAATTCAACCTCCACTGTAATTCCGAATGATCCATTTTTATTTGAGTCGCGCATCGACTCATCCTTTCTGCCGATCACAAAGATCACAGTCCCTGTTCTACCCCGACAATTGGTTTCGCGCTCACGTCTCAAAGACAAGATAAATACCCCCCTCACACTGATCTACGCTCCCAGCGGTTTTGGAAAAAGTACATTACTCAATGATTGGAAACAAACCTGCGGCTATCCAATGGCATGGTTAACTCTCGATGAGCACGATAACAATCCGATCCGTTTTCTTTATTCCTTTGTAACTGCTTTTCAAAACATAAATCCAGATTTTGGAAAAGATATTCTGGCATACATCAGTTCGGTTTCCTCGATCCAACC
>JBEBCV010000185.1:0-16385 GCA_041157505.1 Chloroflexota bacterium
TTTTCGCTTCGTTCATCAAGCGTTCCGCAGGCACGTAATCATCGAGGATCACCCACGAGTCGTAACGCCAAAAACTGAACATCTCACTTAATGAAGCGTTGAGCGAACTGCGCAAGTTGACGATTGCCATGAAGACCGCGCCCGCAAAGGTCAGCGTGATGAGCGAGAGGATGAGACGTCCACGCTTGCGAAACGGATTGCGGAGCGCAAGCAGGGTATCGCGCGTGAAAGTGGGGAAGCGGCTCAAGACTCGGTCGAGCATGCCTGCACCACCCCAAACCTGACTGATACCGTATTCGCTCAAGACCCGAGCCGGTGAAACCTTTGTGCCATTGATGATGGTCGGCGCGGCGGCGATAAGTGGAACCAACAACCCGACCCCCAGTTGAAAGAGCAATGCCTGCCAGGTGAAGCGGATGTGCGGCGCGTCGAAGTTGACCTGTTCGGCGGCGAACTCGGCGAGTTCATCCGCGCCGTATACACTGAGCGGAATGGCAATGATGCAAGCCACCAATCCGAGAATAAAGACCATGCTGAAATACAAACCAACGATCTGCCCCGAGCGCGCGCCGATGGCTTTCATGATGGCGATCTGCTTTTCCTGTTGAGCGATCAACGCCGAAATGACGTTGACCACCAGCAAAGCGCTCAACAGCATGGCGAGGACTGCCACCAAGCCCAGGATCACCATCAAGGTGTTGATGATGTAATTGAGCGGATGTTCACCCGCAGGCGGCAATGTCTTGCGATAGACCGGCAGTTCCACGCCTTCGATACGGTCGGCTACTTTTTCTGTCAGGGCTTGGATCTGGGTTGGGTCTTGATAACGAACGTAGAGTTCGTTGTAGCCCTCGGCTTCGCCCATCCAACGGAAAGTGCTCATGTCCACGTAGCCGTAGATCCAGCCTTCAAGTACAGGCGGGATGCGATACAGATCATGCACACGTCCGGTCACTTCCAAATGGTATTGGCGACCGTCTGAAGTTTTGACAAGGATCTGGTCACCGGGTTCAGCCCCAATGTAGATCATGGAGGCGCGTTCGAGTAATACCTGTCCCTTTTCGGGTGGGAAGATCCCATCCTGCTGGCGGACGAGTAAGAGCCGCTGATCTTCATAATCTTGCAGGGCATAGAGGGTCAGGTCGCGCCAGGTTTCGCCTTTGCCATCGAGCGAAATTCTTAACGGGAGATAACGCCTACCTTCTGCTTCTTCCACACCATGCATGTTGCGAATGCCTTCCACGAAGTCATCATTCAACATGGGTTCGGTCAGCAAGATGGCATCTGCGGGGTGCATGGCGGCATATTGCTCGTCGAGCGAACGCAACAATGCCAACTGCGACATGCCGATCAACCCAATGGCAAAAACACCCACGGCAATAGACAGGATGATGAGCACCGTCCGCGAACGGTTGATCCACAGATCGCGATAGACTTTGACCCAGCGCGTCATGATTGGACCTTTGAGCTTCGGGAATTTCGTTTCCCGATTCCCTTATTCCGATTCCTGCCATTCACATCATTCACGATCAGTCCATCCGCAATATGCAGTTGACGGGTTGCCCTGCGAGCCAGATCCGCATCGTGCGTGACGACGAGAATGGTCTTGCCAAGTTTGGTCAGTCGTTCAAAGAGGGAGAAGACCGCTTCGGCTGTCTTCGAGTCGAGATTGCCGGTCGGCTCATCGGCGGCGAGGATGGGTGGGTCGGTGGCAAGGGCGCGCGCAATCGCGACTCGCTGCTGCTGTCCGCCAGAGAGTTTGGCGGGGAGTTTATCGGCTTGCTCTTCGATCTCCATTAAATTGAGGAGTTCATGCGCACGGTCACGCCGTTCGGTGATGGCAGGTGTGCCGCAGAAATCCATGGGCAGCATCACATTTTCGAGTGCAGTGAGGGTGGGGAGCAGTTGAAAGAATTGAAAGACCACGCCGATGGTACGTCCACGCCAGATGGCGAGCTGATTTTCGCCAAGCGTTTCCACCTTCTCGCCGCTGACGAGGATCTCGCCCTCCGTGGGGCGGTCTAACCCGGTGATCATGTTGATGAGCGTGGTCTTGCCGCTGCCCGATTTGCCGACAATGGCAACATATTCGCCCGCCTCCACATGCAAGTCTACGCCTTTCAACGCCATGAACAAGCCTGCGTCGGTCTTATAGGCTTTTTTGACTCCGTTCAGGTCGATGAGAATGGACATGCCGCTCCTTTCGACTGCTGTTGGTGAGAATAAAAAATCCCCAACCGCGTCTCTATTTCAAGACACGAGTCGGGGACCTAAGTTGAATGAGAAAAGCATGCCTGACAATGAAGATTGTCAGGCGGAATAGATGATGGCGGTCTCATAGCCTCATTATACAACTTTGGCGACCTTAATTATCACAGTGAACCCGTGATTTTCTTCCACTTCAATTTCAAGACCAGATTTGTTATAGTGATAATAGAAACTAGACAAAAGGAGTCAAAATGAAAACACTGCTTGAAAAAGGTTTCCTTGCCGGCATTGGTTTGCTTTCCATGACCCGTGAAAAAGCTCAGAAGATCATTGAAGATCTCAGCCACGAAGGCGAACTTCAAAAAAGCGAAGTCAAACAATGGGTCGACCAACTCTCCGACCGCGGTGAGGAAGAACGCCAGGCGCTGCGCAAGTTGATCCGTGATGAAATGAAAAAGGTCATGGATGACATGGGTTTAGCCACCAAGGAAGACATCCAAAAACTGCTTGAAAAACAGGATTAAGCAAAGCGGCTCATTCGTTTTGTGAGTGATCCGAAATATGATGAAGATATCTCAAAAGTATGAGATATGGTTCATGTGTTTTTTAGGTAGAAAAATAGGACTTTTACGGTAATCTCTAATCACTATCGAAATGGATCTACATGTTCCCTTCCACACGTTCCATTCGCCACCTGCAGCGTTATAGTGAGATCGTTGCCATTTTTGCCCGGCATGGCTTTGGGTTTCTTTTCTATCGCCCGGAACCCAAACGCCCTGCCTTGTTCCGCATTCCATGGCGATCTTCTCAAAAAAGCACACAACCTCAAGTGGATAACCTGGCGGTTCACTTCCGGGAGGCGTTGGAGGAATTAGGTCCCACCTTCATCAAGTTCGGGCAGATCCTTTCCACCCGTCCTGATATATTGCCCCTTTCATTCATCACCGAGTTGAGCAAACTGGTGGATTCGGTCTCTCCTGAACCTTGGGAGAAAATGCGTGCTCTGCTGGCGCATGAACTGGGGCGTGAGCCTGAAACGTTGTTCGCTTCGATCGACCCGCAACCGATGGCTTCTGCCTCGTTGTCCCAAGTCCACGCTGCGGTGCTGCCCAACGGGCAGGAAGTGGTCATCAAAGTTCAACGCCCGAACATCACAGCGGTGATCGAAACCGATCTTGAGATCATGGCTTCGTTGGCGGCAAGTGCACAAACCAGCTCGCTGGGGAAGATCTATGATCTGACAGGCATCGCTGATGATTTCAGTTTTACCCTGCGCAACGAGTTGGACTATCAACGTGAAGGGCGCAATGCCGACCGTCTGCGCGAAAGCTTTGCCGGGCAGGAACATCTCCTCTACATTCCCAAAGTGTATTGGGAATTAAGCACCCAACGCGTCTTGGTGATGGAACGCATTCAAGGGATCAAGATCAGCGACATCCCCGCCCTGGATGCTGCCGGATACAACCGTCATAAAGTTGCATTGAACAGCGCCAGTGTCACCATCAAGCAGGTGCTGGAAGACGGCTTCTTTCATGCCGATCCCCATGCTGGAAATTATCTGATCTTACCGGGCGAAGCGATCGGTCTCGTGGATTTTGGCAAGGTGGGCTATCTGCGTGACAAAGACCGAATGGACCTGATCCGGCTCTATATCGTAGCGGTCGAAATGGATGTAGACGGGCTCATCGACCAAATGGTACGCATCGGCGCGGTGGGGGAAGATGTGGATCGGAATCGCTTGGCATATGATCTCAATCGTTTCCTCAATAAGTATTATGGTGTGCCCATCAAATACGTTCGCGCGCGGGAACTGATCGATGAGATCACAGCCATCACGTTCCGTCACCGCTTGCGGCTGCCAACAACCTGGTGGCTGGTGGGTCAGACCATCGTGATGTTGGAAGGCATCGGCTTGCAACTCGACCCGGACTTTGATGTTTTCAAAGCGGCTGAGCCTCATATCCAACATTTGATGAAAAATCTATTCCTGCCCAACGGGAGCTGGGCCCGCACCGTTCTCATGGACGGCACCAATTGGGGCGAACTGTTGCATCGCTTGCCCAGAGTCGGGAATCGCATGTTGGAACGGCTGGAACGAAACGAACCTTTCCGCATGGAGATCAAGGATACCGACCGCATCCTGACCAAACTCGATAAACTGGTCACGCGTCTTTCTCTCAGTTTGCTGGTTGCTGCCTTCGTGGTTGGGCTGCCGCTCTTAATTCCCCTCACTACTCCAGATAGTTTGCCGAGGTGGCTGCTCCTGGTCGGTATGATCCCGATCATTGGCACAGGAATTTGGCTTGGGTTCTCCCTTCTGAATACCCCAAGGAAGTGATCGGCGGTGTTAATTCTGAAAAAATATAACAAAAGAACTGCGCTTGGAAATTTTCCAAGCGCAGTTTAAATTATGCTTCATTGCCTTCAAACACTTGCGTTTAGTTTATTCAAGCCATTCCGAGTGATCTCGGTCAATTCCTTCAAGGGGTGGATCAATGCCAGCGCATAGAGCACAAATCCAATGCCATAGATCATACCTTTGGCAGAACCACTAAAGATGCTTACCCATATCAACACACTGCCTAAATTCGCAAGGGTAAGGCTGCCCCAGCACCCGCCAAGTACGGGATTCTCTTCTTTTAGGAAGAAGCGCCGGGCAATGTAGGGGATGACGGCAATGCCGAATTGCAGCACCCAGCCATAGATCAAGGCTTGAGGCGCAGTCGATTCGATGGGACCCGCTTCAAAGATACCAAGCAGAATAGTAGGCGCCATCATTACTGGCAGCAGGATCCAGATATAAGATGAGACCACGTGCCATCCGCCAGCGGTGTTCAGGGTTCCGCTTTGTTTGAGCGAGCGGATTAATGAAACGACCAGCACAACCGTTGCGGAAATATGCAAAATCAACCCCGCAATGGTAGGGGGCAGGCTTCCGCCCAGCCATGGACCAAGTACCAATCCGAATGCACCCAGGGTCATACCCCAGAACATGTAGGCAGTTGCATTTTTAGAAGCCAGGGGTTTGCCTGTGATCATTGGGATGACATCCATCATCAATCCGGCAAAAACGAGCGACATGAACCCCCATGAATTTGCATGAATGTGCGCTTCAAGCGGAACTTTGATATACAGCGCTTCACTCCAATTGAGGAACAAGCCTGTACCAATGATGATACCGACGAGTAAATAGAAAATACCCGTGATGTAAAACTTGAAGCTGGCAGGCGCATCCCCTCCGCGGATGTTCCAGAGTTGCAGCATGAGCAGCAATGCGGCAATGAAGATCAGCGTACCACCTGTGAAGATCATGGGGTGATTCATACCTGCAAAGCCAGCTATGAGAGTGACCAGCCCGGCGTTGAGGGTGAGCCAGATATCCCACTGCATGGCAGGTTTCTCTTTTTTAGAGAGGGATGCAACAAGGATGGGCAGCAACCCAAAGACCAATTGCGAAAGGATGCCCAATGTGATGAAGTGAACGCGTACCCAGCGCAAAGCAGGGAAGGCTGTGAAAATGTTCATGCTGACCAATGAAGCATCGGCGGCGACGAACATGGCAACAAATGTGTAAAGCAGGGTGGTGAGTAAATATGGAATTTGCATGATATTTTCCTTTGAGTTACTTTTCGTACCACATGCGTGAGAGAAGATTATCTTTAAGCATGAACTGATGATAGAACGCCGCACCAACATGTAAAACGACGAGCAGCAATAAAGCAGGCACAATGAAACCGTGCATCATCCTCGCTGTGAAATCGAAGAAGTTAGCAGGGAGGGGAGACCCCGAACCACCAAATACGATCGGCACCAGCCCTGCTTGCATTGAAAGCGACATGCCGCTGACCGCGGTAAGAAAGACCAGCAGATACAAGGCGTAATGCACTGCTTTACCGATCCAATCGAAAAATGCATTGCCTGCTGTGGCATGTTCGGGTTTGGGTAATTTCATGCGAGTGATAAAACGGGTGACGATCACCACCAGTGTAAAAATCCCGACCCCCATGTGAAGTGCCAGCGGCGCAAGTTTGTTCACATCATTGGGTAAACCGCTCATGAACTTTCCCATCCCAAATGCAGCAACAAAGAGGATCACCACAAGCCAATGCAAAGTAACTTGAACAGGATGATAACGTTTAGGAGCATTCATTCCTGTTCTCCTTTTGCACCAAGAAAGATGATGCGCGTTCTGGCATTCATACCGCGTTTTGCACCGCTTGGCACAACCACCGTCACGCCCGGTTTGATGGCAAAGGTTTCATCATCCACCGTCATCAAGCCTTCACCTTCAAGGAAGTGATACATTGCCGTCTCGCCAGGATGGACAGGAATTTGCCCGCCCGCCTCCAACCCCACCACCAGCGATTTGAACGTTGGCGTATTAATTAAGAACTGCGGCTTGGGTCCATCTTCCGCAAAGACCGCCTTGGATTTCGTTTCAACAAAATAGATTTGACTTGTTTCAGACATATCGTCTCCTTTCAGATATGCCTGACTTTAATAGAAGTCCCCGCTTCACACCCCGACTTTTGTCGGGTTTTTCAACCCAACCTTTAATCTCCCTGGATCATGGCCCGCTCCGCCAAGCCCGCGCGGTTGAGAATGCGAATTTGCTGCTTGTCCATTTCGATCAGTCCGGCTTTCGTCAACTCGCGGATGACTCGGCTGAGCACATCAGGTACGGTACCTAAATGCGCGGCGAGTTCGGTCTGATTCGTCCAGCGGCGGCGTTCGATGACATCGCTTTCGGCAGAGTCTAAAAGTAATTTGGCAAAGCGTGCCTCGACTGTCTTAAGTGACAGGTCCGCTGCCAATGTGACCAGACTGATGATCTTATCTGCCATGTTGCCAATGATATGCAATGCCGTCTGCGGATATTTCATCACCACCTCTTCCAACGCGTGGCGCGGAATGAGCCAAATACCAGACTCTTCCAATGCCACTGCCGTAACAGGGTTGGGACGTTTCGCCAGCACGCCGATCTCATTGAAGATCTCGCCTGCATCCAGAAAACGCAATACCTGTTCGCGTCCATCAGGAGCGGTCCGCAGGGCTTTCAATGAACCATATTGCAGGTAATACAGATTTGATTCGGTATCGCCTTCCCAAAAGATCACGGCATTGGGCGGAAATACTTTCCACACGGCGCTGTTTGCCAGCGCCGTAAAAGTTTCAATATCTAACCCGCGCAGGAAGTCAAAATCTTGCAGGCGTTTGAGAAGTAGGGAGGGATCTGTCATGGCGGAAAGTGTAGCATGAAAAAATTCGTGCTGATAAAACCTTTTTATCAGCACGAATTTTAATTTAATTGGCGTTTGAGAATTGAATTAACTTTCTGTCACACCTGTGACATATTCGATCATTTTTTCATCGCGAACTCCTTATGGAATTTGCGATTCGAGGGAAACAATGACTGCATCAAGCAGAACAGTGCTGAGTTTGCTGCCGCTTGCGTTGCTTGTGGATGTAATACCTTCCTGCGCCTGTTTGGTGGCACGGGCTTCAGGTGACATTCCCATGCCCTGACCAGGGGTCCCGCCATTGCTTCCCATGGTGATGCCATTGGCAGTTGCCCAGTCTTGCATATCGGTCTGTGTGAGCTGCATGGCAGCAATGGCATGCAATTGTTCAGCGGTCATCGCGGCCTCGATCTGACTTAAGACCGCATTGACTTCAGCTTGCGCGCTTCCGCCCGCCTGCTGTGTACTGCGCAATGCCTGCCAGAGTGGGATGAGTTTTTGAGCCTGCTCCGCAGGGATCGGTGTTGCGGACTGATTCAAGTCGATGATGCCCAGTGCAAGTTGATTGCGGACGGGAAGTGCGCCTTCATAATCGGCTGGCAGATTCTGACTCAGGTAGATATCGCCTGTCGGGGTTGCGGCAGCCGTCCCTGAGCAGGAGGCGATGAAGAGGGCAAGCATTAGGCTGAGGAGGAGAAAATACTTTTTCATGGGTGAGTTCCTTTTGAGTTGAAATTTTGTAAAACTATTATTCGCGTCGTAATGCTTCGATGGGGTCAAGTTTGGCAGCTTGGGTGGCTGGGTAATAGCCGAAGAAGATGCCGACAATGGTCGCTGCGCCGAACGCAAGCGGAATGGAGAATGGAACAAGTTCTGTGCGCATGGTGCCGAAAGCACCGAAGAGATACGAGCCGCTAATGCCAAGGAGTACTCCGACCAATCCGCCTGCAAGGCTGAGGATGATGGCTTCGATCAGGAATTGCATGAGAACGGTCGAGGCACGCGCGCCAAGCGCCTGACGCAGACCGATCTCACGGGTGCGCTCTGTAACGCTGACAAGCATGATATTCATGATGCCAATGCCTCCCACCAAAAGTGAGATGCCTGCGACCCATGCAAGCAGGTCACGGAATGCAGCCGTGGTTGCTTCCTGTGTTGCGATGATGTCTTGCTGGGTTTGGACGGTGAAATCAGGTTTGGCGGGATCCACATCGTGACGCTCTGCCAGCGAAGCGCTGGTCTGTGCGATGACACTGTCTATTTTTTCAGGGCTTTCTGCTTTGAGGTAGATCGTGCGGACGGAGTCCGTGCCCATGGGCGAGGAGGTCATGAACTTTTGGAAAACGAGATTAATGGGAAGGTACACGCGTCCGTCGTAATCGACATCTGCCACCAGTCCTTTGGATTCCATCACGCCGATCACTGTGACCTTGGTTGAGTCCACGGTGATGGTCTGCCCGATGGCGCTTTCATCGCCGAAGAGGTCTTTGGCGATGCCCGAACCAAGGATGACGACCTTTGCCTTGCGATCATCTTCATCGGCGGTGAAGTAGCGACCTTCGGAGACAGCATAATCACGCACTTCAGGAAAATCTGCAGTGGTGCCAACAACAGCAATGGATTCGAGTGTGATTCCGCCGGTGCGAATATTTTGTGCAGCGGGTGATTGCTCGGCTGAGAAGCCAGTAATGCCAACGACTTGTTCCGAGATGGCGTAGGCATCATCAATGAGCAGGGTACGCCCGGCTCCAGGTACACCGCGCATTGGGGAAACGATGATGAGATTTGCACCGAGGGCATTGATTTGTTCCGCGATGGATGCCTCAGCTCCTGCACTGACCGCCATCATCACGATGACGGAGGCGACGCCGATAATTACGCCGAGGGTGGTGAGAAACGAACGGACTTTGTTGAGCATCAAGCCTTCCCAGGCTGTGCGAAGAATTCTTTTGAATTTCATGGCATCCTCTTTTCGTTGTGCCTGGCAAGACAGGGGTTATTGCCGCCGCGTCCATCGGAAAGAATGAGCCCATCTTTTACACAGATCACACGCTGGGCATGTTCGGCAATATCCGGTTCATGCGTGACCATCACAATGGTCGCGCCGTTCTTGTGCAGGCTGTGAAGAATATCCATGATCTCCACACTGGATTTCGAGTCGAGGTTGCCGGTGGGTTCATCTGCAAGGATAAGCGGCGGTTTGTTGACCAGTGCTCGTGCAATGGCAACGCGTTGCTGCTGTCCGCCTGAAAGTTGATTGGGGCGGTGATGTAACCTGCTGCCCAAACCAACAGATTCAAGGGATGTAATGGCTATGGTTTCCGCTTCTTCGTCGCTGATCTCGTCGTCGTTGTATAACAAGGGCAGCATCACATTGGAAAGTGCGCTCAAGCGCGGCAGCAGGTTAAAGGATTGAAATATGAATCCAAGTTTCTCGTTGCGGATATCTGCCAACTCATCCTTACTCATCTGGCTGACGTTTCTGCCATCAAGGATGTATGTACCTGCAGTGGGACGGTCGAGACAGCCAAGGATGTTCATAAGGGTGGATTTGCCCGAGCCGGAAGGTCCCATGATGGCGACGAACTCGCCGCGTGAAACTTCCACATCCACCCCTGCCAAGGCAGAGACTGCGGCTTCATCCATGCCGTACACTTTGGTCATGCTTTTGATTTCGATCAAATGGTCGTTCATCGCGTACCTCAAACGTCTAATCCTTGGTTTCCACAGTACCGGTGCTGACCGTGTCACCGACTTTCACGCCGCTTAAGATTTCAGCATTCGCGAAGTCGCGCAGACCAACGGACACGGGGGTCAAGATCAATTGTCCATCGGCATCGACGAGGAAAACCGCATAGGAACCGGGCGCTAATTCGCGGAGCGCTTGCACTGGCACGATGAGTGTCTTGAGCGATTCGCCTGCGATAACTTCCACATCCACCGTCATACCTGCCATCAACTTGAGACCAGAGTCGTTGGGCAGGGAAGCCCACACCACAACAACGGGAGTACCATCTACAACTTGCAGAGAAGGCTCAACCACGAGCACTTTACCTTGCACAGGTTGGTCGGGATAGGCGTCGAAAATGAAATCAACACGGTTGCCCACTGTCGCTTTATCCAGGTCAGTTTCATCGAGATAAAAACGGACAAGCAATGTTTCCGTCGTGGCAATGGTCATGATCGGCGAAGTGCCCACAGCCTGACCATTGATCGCATTCATTTGAGTCACTGTCCCATTGAAGGGAGCTACCAGTCGGGTGTTTTCAACGGCAAGGCGGGCTTGTTCGAGCTTTGCCATTTGTTCGCCCAGCGCGGCAATCGGAGCATTCAGTGCAGAGGGTCCTGCCTTAACAATATCCAGCGCGGCTTGTGCGTCTTGCAGATTCACACGCGCAATTTCAAGGTCAGCCTCAGCTTTGGCAAGGTCTGAAGCATCCATAGTCTGGAGGCTCACGAAATAATCGAAGTTCGCTTGCGCCGTGTCGCGATCTGATTGGGAGAGATCGGTGTTCTCCATCTGCACACGCCAGTACCATGCATCAGCACCGAACAAATAACTCAGATTACTTTCAGCAGCGGCGAGGTCATCTTGCGCAGTAATGAGCGCCAGTTCTGCTTTTGCGATTCCTTCGGATGAGAACAGCGCTTCAAACTCCGCCTCAGCCTGTATGTTCGCTTCTAAACGGGCCAACACTTCATCCGATTCCACTGAGTCGCCCACAGCGACATTCAACTCAGCCAACACACCCGAGGTGCGGAACCCAAGATCAAGTTCTGAAGCGGGTAGGACAGTTCCTGCACCGCTGGCGGTTATGATCAAGTCTCCTGTGCGGACCTTGGCGATCTGCAATTCAGGAGTTTCAGCAACGACTTCGGTTGCTGATTTTTGAAAGTAGTACCATGCGCTGCCAATGGCAGCGAAAATAACCAACCCGATCACGACATAGTTCATTCTTTTTTTGGAAAGCTTCATGGTTGAATCCTTTTCGGTAACAAATATGAACGAAATCATAAAATTTCCCCGTAAAGAATACTTGCTCGTTATGTAAAGAATATGTGAAGAAAAGTGGGGGTAAAAAAAACAGGGTGGTCCCAATATCGGGGTCCACCCTGCAGGTTCAGGTCAGCGTTTGAGGCGGGAGAGGGCGTGGAGTCCTTTTGAGATAAGGGTAAAGGCTGAGGCGAGAAGGATGCCGATCAGGAGCAATATCCTCCAATCCAATAGTGTGGTTGTTTGTATGCCTCCATTCGCTTGAGCGGTGATGGTCGGATTGGTTTTGGTGATGGGCAGCAAACCAAAGAGAGACGTTTGCGTGGTGGCAGTGGAATTGTTTCTCCATGGCGGACCACCGCTTGGGCGAGTGAGTGTCGCTACTTCAGGGGCGGTGGCTTCCCATTGGCGAATGAAACCGACAATGGCTTGGATTTCAACTTCGGTCATGCGGTCGCCCCAGGTGGGCATGGCGGTGCCAGGTACACCCGAAGTGATGATCTGCTGAATGGCTTGATCTGTTCTATCGACAAAGAAAGATTGAACGTTGAGCGATGGTGCGCGGGGCGTACCTTGACCTTCGGGTCCGTGGCAGCGGGAGCAATTTGCCGCGAAGAGTTGGCTGCCGAGGGCGATGGATTCTTCGGTGGTGGGGATGGGCACGTTCGGTGCGGGGATGGTGCCAAGCGGCACTTCCTGCCAGCGTTGAATGAGCGTGACGAGCGCAGAAATTTCTTCAGGGGTGAGGGTATTGCTCCAACCAGCCATGAGCGTACCGGTGTTGCCGTAGGTGAGGGTACGGGTCAGGTCTTCGGGGAGTTTCGTGCGGGTGTTTTCGTCATTGAGAGCGGGAGCGATGCTGGTGCCGAGTCCATCGGCTCCGTGGCAGGAGACACAATTTGCAGCAAAGAGTTGCACAGCGATTTGTAATTTAGCACCATCAGGTAATGCGCTGATCTGTTCCAGCAGAGTGGGGTCTGCTTCGGTGGTGAAGGGGACGAGTGGGGCAAGACCAAGGTTGACGACCCGGTCGCCTGTCTTTGCCCAATCACCATATTGAATGAGCAAAACGAGTTCGTCGATCTGGTAATCGCTGAGCGGACCGCTATCAAGGAGTGACCAGGCGGGCATGGCAGTTTGGTAACGTCCACGGGCGATGGTCTTCTGGATATCTTCAAAGGGCATGGTAACGAGAGCAGGGTTGTTGAGTGCGGGTGTCGCCCCGATACCTTCTCCGTTCAAGCCGTGGCAGACAGCGCAGTTTTCGGCATAAAGGGTCATGGCTTCATCGAGTTGCACAGTAAGAACATCTTCTTGTGCAGAGACGATACGGGTCGGTTCGTTGAGCATGTACCAACCGAGTCCTGCGGCAATGAGCATGGTGGCACCCAAGCCAATGAGGGATTCGATAAGGTGAGATTTTGGGTTCATGTTGATTCTTTCTGTCATTGCGAGTGCGGTGTTTTTCCGCCTAAAGCAATCTCATGATCGAAGCAAGAGATTACTTCGCCGCGAAGAGCAAGAGCACGGCTCGCAATGACGATACGGCTTTATGGATAAACAACCTGTGCCATGTCATAGGACTGGCGTTGGATGATGTTGCCTGTATCTACTTTGATCTCACCGTTTTCGATGGTGAGTGCAAATAGGTCGAGCGGACGCGGGGCGGGGGGATTTTCCACTGTGCCTTGCTGATCGAACTGCGAGTTGTGGCAGGGGCAAACGAATTTCTGCGCGGTTGAGTCCCAGGGGACGGTGCAGCCAAGATGGGTGCAGCGGTGATAGACCGCAATGAATCCGCCATCACCAATGCGGACGATGTAGAACCGTCCGTTCGGGATGTGGGTGACAGAGTTGGGCGGGAAGTCATCCACCAAACCAGCGGTGATAACAGAACCGAATTCGCCTTCGGCTAAACGCGGTTGGAGATAGGCAAGAAAAACGCCTGTAGTTTCGATTGCAACGACTCCGCCAAAGAAAGCCCAAGCGATCTTGAGAAAGTCGCGGCGGGAGAGGGATGAGGGGGATATTTCAGTCATGTCAGTATCCAGAGGTCAGTGATCTGTATCAGTAATTAGAGATAAGTAACCATTCAACTAATGAACTACAACAGGCATATTCCACGGGAGGTAGAGGTTCATACCGGGTCCGCGAAAGTAGATGCCAATGATGGTGAGACCTATGAAGGCAGTGAAGAGAAATGTAGTAATGAACAGCACGCGCTCTTCAGTATCTGCCTGAAAGATCTTGTGAATACGATCATCCAGCAAGATGAGAGGAAGTGCGATCACTGCCAGCGGAATGAGTCCATTGGAAAGGAGTGTGTCCCAGGTGGGCAGCCAGAGTGTCCAGTTGAGGATGTATTCATCGAGCAAGACCCAGATGGGTGTGGCAATGAGTGCGATGCCAATGGCGAGAAGGGTGAGGGCGCGTCCGCGTTGGGAGCGGAAGTAGACACCTACACTTTTGAGATTCAAGTCAAAGAAGGGGAGCAGGAAAATACCTATGATGGCAAGCGATGGGATGACGATCGCTCCAACCAACGGGTGAAAGTGCAGCAAGAGTTCCTGCAAGCCCATGAAGTACCACGGTGCTTTGGCAGGGTTGGGAGATAACGCCGGGTTGGCGATCCCTTCCAATGGAGCGGGAACAAGCATGGAGAAGAGAAGAAGCGCGGCACTCCATCCGAGTGCGAAGATCATTTCACGATTTACCAAATGTGGAATGGTCGTCACGCGTTCTGGCTTGGGGTCTTCAGTTTGCTTTGAAGATTTCGGGATGGTGAGCCCGCCATCTTTGCGGACGCGCCAGAAGTGATAAGACATCAGCCCGAAAATGGCGAGCGGAATGAACGAGATGTGCATGGAATAAAAGTTGAGCAGGGTGTTCGCGCCTACTTCGGGTCCGCCTAGGACGAGTAGGGTGAGCCACTGCCCAATGAGCGGTACATAGCTGATGATGCTGGTGCCGACGGTGATCGCCCAGTACGCGAGTTGGTCCCAGGGCAGAAGATAACCGGTGAAGTTCGCACCAAGCACGAGCAGCAACATGGCAACGCCGATGAGCCAGTTCAATTCACGCGGCGGGCGGTATGCGCCAGTGACAAAAACACGAATGAGATGAATCAAAGTGACGACGATCAGCAGGTTCGCACTCCAATGATGCAGGTTGCGGATCAACTCGCCGAACCAGACGTTGGAGTTGATCTCCAAAATATCGAGATAGGCTTGTGGTGCGGCGGGGGTGTAGTTATTGAGCAAGATGATGCCTGTGCCGCCGAGGATGGTCATGAGCAAAGCGGATAGACCACCCAAGCCCCAGGTGTATGTCCACTTCATGGAGGTGGTTTCCACTTTGGCGGGGTGAATGTGCAGGATCAGGCTTTCCATTACCATGCGCATCCGTCCGCGGTCATCGGCTGGGACTCCCTCAGGGGTGAGGCGGTGCTTCATGCGCTGAAAAATTGAAGGTTCGGGTTGGGGTGTTTGTTCTTCCATATGTACCTCGATTTGATGCTCCATTTTTATCAACGCAAGTTGTAGAGGAGTGAAAGAATGTGTGAAGATTTCTTAAAGTTGGGTATGTGATTAATAACAAAATGGTTTTTAGAGTCTTGAAGAGATATTTACAATGCCTTTACATGAAAGTTCTATCATGGGGTCATCGGAAAAAAAGAAACGCCGCGTTTCAAGCGCGACGTTGGAACAAGGAGAATAAACATGTTCAACAATTTCAAACATATCCTCATTGGCGTATTTTCAGCGGTCGTTGTGATCGCCGTAGGCGCAAGTGCATATAATGCTTTCGCAGCGTAATCGATTTCCACTATTAATACAAGTGATGCAGTTGTTTCTGCTCAATATGGGAATGGAAATGGCAATGGCGGAAATGGCAATAACAGCAACAATGGGCAAACTGGTGGTAGTGGAGCGCAATTGACAGCCATTCCTGCTTCAGATTTGAGCGCCGATGAAGCCGCCGCGCTACTATACATGCGTGAAGAAGAAAAACTTGCCCGCGACGTGTACAACCAGTTGTATGCACTTTGGGGACAACCCGTCTTTCAGAATATTGCTGCCAGCGAGCAGTCTCATACAGATGAAATAAAACTGCTGTTGGATCGCTACGGTCTTTCCGACCCCGCGCTTGGTCCTGGTCAATTCACTGACCCAAACCTACAAGCTTTATACAACCAACTGATCGCGCAAGGGTCTATCTCTGTGACTGAAGCACTCAACGTTGGCGCAATGGTCGAGCAGACCGATATCGCAGACTTGCAGGCTCGCCTATCTCAAACTGACAATGCCGATATTCAACTGGTGTATAACAACTTGATGAATGCTTCGTACAATCACCTCGCGGCTTTCACGGGTGAACAAGGGGGTAATGGTCAGCAAGGCGGCAATGGAAACGGCAACGGTGGTGGGAATGCTCAGGCTGGGCAAGCAAGCCAGGGTCAGGTTGGAAGCGGTGTTCCGCAGGCGAATGTTTCTGGTGCGATCACTGTCCACGGTGTGGTCAATTCATACGACGGCATGGGAATCAGTTTCACAGCCGATGATGGGCAGGTTCTTTATGTGGACACAGGCAATATGCGCTATAGTCAGTCCATTGGGTTTGCTCCTGTGGCTGGCGAAGGTCTAACGGTGGTCATGTTCTACGGTGACCAGGGCGTGAACAGTGCGATCTCGGTCACGATGGATGCGACAGGAATGACCTATAGTTTCCGCAGTGAAATTGGTCAACCACTGTGGGCGGGCGGCAACGGAAAAGGAAATGGAGGGAAACCTTAATCCAATGCAAAAAATAAAAATGCCCCGTGATTTGAACTGAACCCGTAAAGCAAGACACGAAAAGAAAGCCCCGAAGTGGTTATAGAGACAGGCACCTGATTTCAAAAGGTGTCTGTCTTGATTTCAATTGTATCCTTTCATAATTGTAGA